>JAEZZU010000271.1 GCA_023418355.1 Pseudomonadota bacterium
CCACAGGGTAGCCAGCCAGCACGCCGGAGGTCAGCGCCTCTTCCACACCCTTCTGCACTGCAGGGATGTATTCGCGAGGCACCACACCGCCCTTGATTTCGTCCACGAATTCAAAGCCCTTACCTGCCTCCAGGGGCTCCAGTGTGAACACCACGTGACCGTACTGACCTTTACCACCAGACTGACGAACGAACTTGCCATCCACGTCCTTGACGGTGTTGCGCACGGTTTCGCGGTATGCAACCTGGGGCTTGCCCACGTTGGCTTCCACGTTGAACTCGCGCTTCATACGGTCAACGATAATTTCCAGGTGCAACTCGCCCATACCGGCGATGATGGTCTGACCCGATTCTTCGTCGGTACGCACGCGGAAGGATGGGTCTTCAGCAGCCAGACGCGACAGGGCAATACCCATCTTTTCCTGGTCAGCCTTGGACTTGGGTTCCACAGCCTGCGCAATCACGGGCTCGGGGAACACCATGCGCTCCAGCACGATAGGTGCAGAGATGTCGCACAGTGTTTCACCGGTGGTCACGTCCTTCAAGCCCACGCAGGCAGCGATGTCACCAGCGCGAATTTCTTCCACTTCCTGGCGCTCATTGGCGTGCATCTGAACGATACGGCCGATACGTTCCTTCTTGCCCTTGGTGGCATTCAGAACGGTTTCGCCCTTGGTCAGCACGCCGGAGTACACGCGCACGAAAGTCAGCTGACCAACGAATGGGTCGGTCATCAGCTTGAATGCCAGCGCAGAGAACTTCTCTGCGTCGTCAGCCTTACGTGTCAGCTTCTTCTCTTCGTCGTCGGGATCGGTACCGGCAACGTCAGGAATGTCCACAGGCGAAGGCAGCAGGTCCAGCACGGCGTCCAGCATGCGCTGTACACCCTTGTTCTTGAACGCTGTACCGCACAGCATAGGCTGGATTTCGGTAGCGATAGTGCGCTGACGCAGACCGGCGATGATGTCTTCTTCAGACAGGTCACCTTCTTCCAGGTACTTGTTCATCAGCTCTTCGCTGGCTTCAGCAGCAGCTTCCACCATGTTTTCGCGCCACTTGTTGGCAACGTCAACCAACTCGGCAGGGATGTCCTTGTATTCGAACTTCATGCCCTGAGAAGCTTCGTCCCAGATGATGGACTTCATCTTCAGCAGGTCAACCACGCCCTGGAAGTTGTCTTCAGCACCGATTGGCACCACGATTGGCACGGGGTTGCCGCCTAGGCGCGTCTTGATCTGGTCCACGACCTTGAAGAAGTTGGCACCGGTACGGTCCATCTTGTTCACGAAGGCCAGACGAGGCACCTTGTGCTTGTTAGCCTGACGCCACACGGTTTCAGACTGAGGCTGCACGCCACCCACAGCGCAGTAAACCATCACGGCGCCGTCCAGCACGCGCATGGAACGCTCCACTTCAATAGTGAAGTCCACGTGGCCGGGGGTGTCGATGATGTTGATGCGGTGCTCGGGGCGGGACATGTCCATGCCCTTCCAGAAGCAGGTCACAGCAGAGGAAGTGATGGTAATACCACGCTCTTGCTCTTGCTCCATCCAGTCAGTGGTTGCAGCGCCATCGTGCACTTCACCCAGCTTGTGGGTCACGCCTGTATAGAACAGGATACGTTCGGAAGTAGTGGTCTTACCTGCGTCGATGTGGGCCGAGATACCGATGTTGCGGTAGCGGCTGATGGGGGTCTTGCGAGCCATGATTGATCCTTGATTGATCGGGGAGAGAGTCTGCGAGCACCCTGCCTTGTGCGCTGGGGCCAGCAGTTCTATATGAGGACGCCTTGAATCAAGACAAGGCCGCGAGCAAGATTTGCGAGCGGCCTGTCTGTTTCAATCCGCTAAAAGCAGATTAGAAGCGGAAGTGGCTGAATGCCTTGTTGGCTTCTGCCATACGGTGCACTTCGTCACGCTTCTTCATGGCGCCGCCACGGCCTTCGGTAGCTTCCATCAGTTCGTTGGCCAGACGTTGTGCCATCGACTTTTCGCTACGCTTGCGCGCAGCTTCCTTGATCCAGCGCATGGACAGAGCCAGACGACGGACAGGACGCACTTCCACAGGCACTTGGTAGTTAGCACCGCCAACACGACGGGACTTCACTTCCACCATAGGCTTCACATTGTTGATAGCCGTGGTGAACACTTCCAGAGCATCCTTCTCAGGCTGCTTCTTGGCGATCAGCTCCAGAGCACCGTAGATGATGCGCTCTGCAACTGCCTTCTTGCCGCCTTCCATGATCACGTTCATGAATTTGGACAGCTCAACATTGCCGAACTTAGGATCCGGCAGGATTTCACGTTTGGGGACTTCGCGACGACGTGGCATTTTTTACCTCTATCTTTGCTTCAGTTGGTGACTTTTCAGACACCGCGAGAGTCAATCTCTGGACTCCCACTTACTCGACCCGCGCAAAACACTTGCGTTTGGGGCCACTACGTTTGACCGCGCCAGTCAGGCGAATCAAACACCGTTGTGTTTCAGAACCAGGGCTGATTACTTAGCCTTAGGCTTCTTAGCACCGTACTTGGAACGGGCTTGCTTACGGTCCTTCACACCTTGCAGGTCCAGAGAACCGCGAACGATGTGGTAACGCACACCTGGCAAGTCCTTTACACGGCCGCCGCGCACCAGCACAACGCTGTGCTCTTGCAGGTTGTGACCTTCACCGCCGATGTACGAAATCACTTCGAAACCGTTGGTCAGACGCACCTTAGCCACCTTACGCAAAGCCGAGTTAGGCTTCTTAGGTGTTGTGGTGTACACGCGAGTGCAAACGCCACGACGCTGAGGGCAGTTTTCCATAGCAGGGCTCTTGGATTTAACAACTTCTACCGTGCGGCCCTGACGCACGAGTTGGTTAATGGTTGGCATATATACGTCCCTAAACGTAAAAAACGAAAACGTGAAACCCTTCGGAAATACCGAAAAGCCCTCCA
>JAEZZU010000277.1 GCA_023418355.1 Pseudomonadota bacterium
TGCAGCGTGCGCTGACGCACCGCAGCTTCTCGGCAGACAACAACGAGCGTCTGGAGTTTCTGGGAGACTCTGTGCTGAGTCTGGCCATCTCCAGTCTTTTGTTCCAGCGCCTGCGTGAGCTGCCCGAGGGTGACCTGTCGCGGGTGCGCTCCAACCTCGTCAAGGAAGGCACGCTGCACCAGATCGCGCTCAAGCTCCAGCTGCCCGAGCTGCTGCGCCTGGGCGAGGGCGAGTCCAAGTCCGGCGGCAAGAACCGCCCTTCGATTCTGGCCGATGCCGTTGAAGCCATTCTGGGCGCGGTGTACCTGGACTCTGACTTTGTCGCGGCCGAAAAAGTGGTGCACCGCCTGTTTGAAGGCGTGGACATCAACCCCCACATGCGTGCGGCCGAGAAAGACCCCAAGACAGCTTTGCAGGAGTGGCTGCAAGGCCGCCGCATGCAGTTGCCCCAATACAGCGTGCTCGCCATCACAGGGGCTGCGCACAAGCAGACCTTTGAAGTGGCCTGCATGATTTCCGAACTCAAGCTGGGCGCCAAGGGCACAGGACCATCGCGGCGTGCCGGCGAACAGGCTGCTGCCAGCGCCATGCTGGCCCTTTTGAAAGCGAAACACCCATGAACGATGCTGCGAAGAAAAAAGTAGCTAGCACCGCAGGCGCCAAGGGCGCTAAAGGCCAAAAAGGCTCGAAATCTCCAGTCCCTTCGTTTCCTGATGTGACACCTGCAGGCCAGAGCATGGCCGAGCTGGACGCCATGCTGGCCGCGGCCAAGCCCGGCGCGACACCATCGCTGGTGGCGCGTGCGGCGGAGATTGAAGCCGAGAAAGCTGCAGAAGCTGCCGCTCCCGTGCGTGTGTATGCACCTGAGGAGCAGCGCTGCGGTCTGATCGCCATCGTGGGCAAGCCCAATGTGGGCAAGTCCACCTTGATGAATGCGCTGGTGGGTCAGAAGGTGTCCATCACCTCGCGCAAGTCGCAGACCACACGCCACCGCATCACCGGTATTCGCACCAAGGAAGAGACGCAGTTCATCTTTGTGGACACGCCCGGTTTCCAGACCAAGCACTCCACGGCCTTGAACAAGTCGCTGAACAAGGCCGTGATGGGCGTGATTGGTGACGTGGACCTGATCCTGTTCGTGGTGGAAGCGGGCAGCTTTACCCTGGCGGACGCCAAGGTGCTGAGCCTGTTCAAGCCCGGCATTCCCACCATCTTGGTGGCGAACAAGCTGGACACCGTGGGCCGTCGCCATGAGATTGCACCCTGGCTCAAGAGCATGCAGGAGCGCCATCCCTTTGCGGAATTTGTGCCCATGTCTGCCAAGAGCAAGGGTGACATCGAGCGCCTGTTCGGCATCTGTGCCAAGTACCTGCCAGAGCAGCCCTGGTTCTACGGTGAAGACGAGCTGACCGACCGCAGCGAAAACTTCATGGCCGCCGAAATCGTGCGCGAGAAGCTGTTCCGCTTCACGGGCGATGAGCTGCCTTACACCTCGACCGTGGTGATCGACAAGTTCGAAGAAGAACCCAGCAAGGCCCACAACCGCTTCATGCGCATTGCTGCGACCATCGTGGTGGAGCGCGATGGCCACAAGGCCATGGTGATTGGCCAGGGCGGTGAGCGCCTCAAGCGCATCTCGACCGAAGCCCGCCAGGAAATGGAAAAGCTGTTCGACGCCAAGGTGTTCCTTGAAGTGTGGGTCAAGGTGAAATCCGGCTGGGCCGACGATGAGGTCCGCGTCAAATCCTTCGGCTACGAATGATGTGATGGGTGCCGCCTAGCGTAGCCGATACTTTGTTGCAAGGGCTGGCCGTGGCGCTGCCACTGTCTGCGCCCTTGCGCCGCGTCTCGGCAGACGCTATGCGACACTGGATACTTCGTATTTTTTAAAAGGTCTCAGCGAGACCTTTTTGTTTGCTGGAAACCTATGGCCGCCAAGCGCGTGGGTGATGAACCCGCCTTTATCCTGCACCGCTATGACTGGAGCGAGTCCAGCCTGATTCTGGAGGTGTTCACGCGCCACCGGGGGCGGGTGGCGCTGCTGGCCAAGGGGGTCAAGCGCCACACTTCCAATTTCCGGCCCGTGCTGCTGGCGCTGCAGCCGCTGAAAGTCAGCTACACGCTCTCGGGCGATGGCAATGCGGACATCCATGTGCTCAAGGGCGCGGAGTGGGCGGGCGGGCACATCATGCCCATGGGTAACAACCTGCTCACGGGGCTGTATCTGAACGAATTGCTCATGCGCCTGCTGGCGCGTGACGATCCGTATGCCTATCTGTTTGACGTCTATGGCGCGGTTGTGAAGCTGTTGGCCACGCAGCAGGAAGAGGTGATTGAGCCCGTGTTGCGCGCGTTTGAGCTGATCTTGTTGCGTGAGCTGGGTTTGCTCCCATCTCTGGAGCTGGAAACGCAGACGCTGCAAGCGCTGGAGCCGCAAAAGGCTTATGTGCTGGTGGCCGAAATGGGGCTGCGCCCGGCGCTGGATGGTGACCGTGCCAGCCTCACGGGCCTGCAGTGGCGCAGCCTGCAAACTGCGCTGGAGCAGGGCGATGCAGCCTACCCCGCGACTGTGCGCGCCTGTGCAGCGGTGGCATCGGCATTGAAGCCGCAGCTGCGCCATTTGCTGCAATACCATTGCGGCAGCCCCATGCTGCGCACGCGCCAGCTGATGATGGATTTACAAACGCTATGACTGCTTCGTCTTCCCACCGTCGCACGGCCCTGTCCGTGAATGTCAACAAAGTCGCTCTGGTGCGCAACACGCGCCATCTGGGCATTCCGTCGGTCACACGCGCCGCACAGCTGTGCCTGGAGGCCGGAGCACAGGGCATCACCATCCACCCTCGGCCCGATGAGCGCCATATCCGTGCCAGTGATGTGTATGAGCTGGCCGAACTGCTTAAGGCATGGCCCGATGCCGAGTTCAACATCGAAGGCAACCCCACGCAGAACCTGATGCAGTTCATTCGCGACGTGCGTCCGCACCAGGCCACCTTTGTGCCGGACAGCGAAGACCAGTTCACCAGCGACCACGGCTGGAGCTTTCCGCAGGACGCCGAGCGCCTGCAGCCCCTGATTGCCGAATGCAAGGCACTGGGCGTGCGCGTGAGCCTGTTCATGGACCCGGTGCCCGCGCAGATGGCCGCCGCCAAGGCAGTGGGTGCCGACCGTGTGGAGCTGTACACCGAGCCCTATGCTGCCGCCTGGGGCACTGTGGGGCAGGAGCAGCAGCTGGCCATCTACGCCAAAGCAGCGCAGGCCGCGCTCGATGCCGGGCTGCAAGTGAACGCCGGTCACGATCTGAACCGCGACAACCTCGCCGCCTTTGTGGCGCGCGTGCCCGGTGTGGCAGAAGTCTCTATCGGCCATGCGCTGATTGCTGACGCGCTGGAGCTGGGCTATGGCGCTACCGTCAAGGCCTATCAGGCCTGTATCGACGCGGGCATGCAGGCGAAACTACTGAATAAATAGCGGCTAGCGCTGGTCAAGCAATGATTTCAGATAGTTTTCTATCTGAAATACTTGAAATATCAGCGCTAACAGCTCCTCTTTTTGAGAAATACATGATTTACGGGATTGGTACGGACATCTGCGACATTCGCCGCATTCGCGCCAGCTTGGAGCGCCACGGCGACCGCTTTGCAGAAAAAGTGCTGACCGAGCAGGAGCTCAAGGTCTGGCGCGCCCGCAGCGCGCGCTGGCCCGAGCGCGGCGTGCGCTACCTGGCCACACGCTTTTCGGCCAAGGAAGCCTTCAGCAAGGCCGTCGGCATGGGCATGACCATGCCCATGACCTGGCGCAACTGCGAGATCACCAATCTGCCCAGTGGCCAGCCCACCATCGTGCTGCACGGCGCGATGAAGCAGTGGATGGAAGACAAAGGCCTGAAGGTGCACATCACCGTGACCGACGAGAGCGAATACGCCGCCAGCTTCTGCGTGGTGGAAAGCCTGACGCAGGCCTGAGCGTCCACGCAAGGGCTGCTTCGCGGTCATACTTGAGGTTTTGTAGCAAACGCACCCGTTGTGACGACCATGACTGCCATTCATGCCCCCCTGATCATCGACATTGCAGGCAAAAGCCTGACCGATGTGGATCGCGCCCGTCTCGCCCATCCGCTGGTGGGCGGCATCATTTTGTTTGCCCGCAACTGGGAAAACCGCGCGCAGCTGGTGCAGCTGTGTGCGGACATCAAGGCCGTTAAGGAAGATCTGCTGATCTGCGTGGACCACGAAGGCGGCCGTGTGCAGCGTTTCCGCACCGACGGCTTTACGCACATTCCCTCCATGCGCACGTTTGGCGAAATGTGGATGGATGACGGCAAGGGCAGTAAGTACCGTGAAGGCAGTGGCGCCATGCGCGCCATGAACGCCGCCACGGCCGCCGGCTATGTGCTGGGCAGCGAACTGCGCGCCTGTGGCGTGGACTTCAGCTTTACGCCCGTGCTGGATCTGGACTACGGCGAAAGCTCCGTCATTGGCGACCGCAGCTTTCACCGCGACCCGCGCGTGGTGGCCACGCTGGCCAAGAGCCTGATGCACGGCCTGCTGCAGGCGGGCATGGGCAACTGCGGCAAGCATTTTCCAGGTCATGGCTTTGTGAAGGCCGATTCGCACGTAGACATGCCCGTGGACAAGCGCTCGCGCAAGGCCATTCTGGCCGAGGATGCCGCGCCTTACCCGTGGCTGTCCAGCGTGCTCACGGCCGTGATGCCTGCGCACGTGATCTATCCCAAGGTCGATGCATTGCCTGCGGGCTTTTCCAAGGTCTGGCTGCAGGACATTTTGCGCGGCGAGCTGCGCTATGACGGTGCCATCTTCAGCGACGACCTGAGCATGGAAGCCGCACGGCGCGTGGATGGCGAAGTCATCAGCTACACCGAAGCCGCACTGCGCGCCCTGAATGCCGGCTGCGACATGGTGCTGCTGTGCAACCAGAGCCTGGGGCTGGGCGAGCATGTGGACGAGCTGCTCGATGGCATGGACGATGCGCTGCGCACCGGCCGCTGGGTACCTGATGTCGACTCAGAGTCGCGCCGCCTGTCGCTGCTGCCCGAGACCGTGCCCCAGCCCTGGGATGAACTGATGCTGCAGCCTGCCTACCAGGATGCATTGAATTTGCTGAACTAAGAAGAAAGAGCGAGTGATGAAAGTTGGCGTGTTGACAGGGGGCGGCGACTGCCCCGGTTTGAACGCGGTGATCCGTGCCGTGACCAAGTCCCTGATCAGCCAGGGGCAGTGCGAGGTCATTGGCATTCAGGACGGTTTTGAAGGCCTGATGGGCGAGACGCCACGCGTCAAGCCGCTGGGCTGGGATGAGGTCTCGGGCATTCTGCACATTGGCGGCACCATTCTGGGCACGAGCAACAGCGCCAATCCTCTGAAGAACGAGGCCACGCTGGCACAGGTCAAGCGCAATGTGCAGACGCTGGGGCTGGATGTGGTGGTCTCCATTGGAGGTGACGGTACGCAAAGCCTGGCGTATGGCCTGGCCAATGCCGTCGGCATGCAGTGCGTGGGCGTGCCCAAGACCATCGATAACGACATTGCCAGCTGTGAACGCAGCTTTGGCTTTGACACGGCCGTGGCGACGGCCACGGAAGCCCTGCGCCGCATTGAAAGCACGGCCAACAGCCACCACCGCGTGATGATTGTGGAGACCATGGGACGCAACGCAGGCTGGCTGGCGCTGGAGGCAGGCATTGCCGGGGCGGCAGACATCATCCTGATCCCCGAGATTGACTACGACCTGCAGGCCATCATCGATGTGTGCAAGGCGCGTGAACAGCGCCAGCGTTACACCATCATCTGCATTGGCGAAGGAGCCAAGGAAAGCGGTCACAGCCTGACAGTGCGTGAAACCATTGCACATAGCCCCGACCCTGTGCGTCTGGGCGGTGTGGGCCATGTGCTGCGTGAGCGTCTGCAGCCCCACCTCAAGAGCGAGGTGCGCACCACGGTGCTGGGCCACGTGCAGCGCGGCGGCGACCCTACGCCGTTTGACCGTGTGCTGGCCACGCAGTTTGGTCACCATGCCGCACAGCTGATTCTGGATGGGCAGTTTGGCCGCATGGTCACGCTGCAGGACGGCAAGATTGGCAGCGTGGAGATTGCCAAGGTGGCCAACACCCAGCGCCGCATTGCGCTGGACCATCCGCTGCTGGCCATGGCGCGGGACATTGGCATCTGCCTGGGGGCCCGTAGCAGCTGAGGGTGGTGGTATTAATAATGTAGCAAAATGTTAATAAATGTTTACATGACGCCACCCTGTCAAGGAGGCTTATGTAATTATTGTTAGCAGTGAAGTACTAGGCCGCTGATGCCAAACATCAGCGGCTTTTTTTTGTTAGTTGGACATGCGTTTTGAAAATTTGTCTGTGGCCAGAAAAGTGTGGCTGCTGGTTGTCGCGGTGATGGTGTTGTTGGTGGGGGCATCCATTGGTATGGGCTCCTACATGGCGCAGCTGGAAGCTCGGCTGCGTGATGATGTGCAGGATATGGAAGATCGCATGCGCTCTGCGATGCAGCTGCGCGCCGGTATCGAGATTGGGGCCAGTGCCATCATGGCCGCCGAGCTGGCCAGCGATGAGCAGTCGCATGAATTCTTTGAAGTGCGTTTTCGCTCCGTGCAGGCTGAGAACGTCAAGCTCATGCAGGACTTGGGAGCACGTCTGGTGACAGACCGGGGGCGCGAGATTTTCAAGCGGCTGATCGCCCATGTCACCAAGGCAGATGCCTTGATCCATTCTCTGGATACGCGCCGCGAAAACGGCGAGAACGTAGGGGTGGTGGTACGTACCGAGTTGATGCCTGTGCTCCAGCAGTTCGTGCAGGAACTGGATAGCATGGTGGCGTTGCAGCGTTCCTTGCTCGAGGCAGGGCTGGAAAAAGCCAAAGCGCAGCGCACGCAGGGCTGGGTCATTGGTGGCGCAGTAGTGGTCGTAGTGTGTCTTCTGGGGCTGGCATTCGCTTGGGTGCTGGTGCGCCAGCTGACCTTGCCTTTGTCAAAGGCCGTGGCCTTGGCCAACGAAATTGCGCAAGGCAATTTGTCCCAGAACGTGCACGATGCCCGGGGGGATGAGATGGGCATGCTGCTGCGTGCGCTCAATGACATGACCCTCAAGCTGCGTGCCGTGGTCGGGGAAGTGCGTCAGGGCGTGCATGTGGTCTCCGATGCGGCTGGGCACATTGAGCAGGGCAACCTGAATCTTTCAGAGCGCACGCAGCACAGTGCATCCAGCCTGGAAGAAACAGCCGCTTCGATTGAAGAGCTGGCCGCTACGGTCTCGCAGTCGGCCGATACCGCACGCCAGGCCAATCAGCTGGCCGCTACGGCCGTGCAGGCTGCCGAGCGCGGTGGTGAGGTGGTCAGCCAGGTGGTCATGAGCATGGACCAGATCAACACGTCCAGCCGCAAGATCAGCGACATCATTGGCGTGATTGATGGCATCGCGTTCCAGACCAACATCCTCGCGCTCAATGCGGCCGTGGAAGCAGCCCGTGCGGGTGAGCAGGGCCGTGGCTTTGCCGTGGTGGCGGGTGAAGTGCGCTCGCTGGCAGGCCGTAGCGCGGAGGCCGCCAAGGAGATCAAGGACTTGATCACGGCCAGCGTGAGCAACGTAGATATCGGTGCTGCGCAGGTGGCGCAGGCTGGCGAGAGCATGCAGGAGATTGTGGCCAGCGTGCGCCGCGTCACCGACCTGATCGGAGAGCTGTCCGCTTCTGCGCAGGAGCAACGCGATGGCATCACGCAAGTCAACCAGGCGGTCAGCAATCTGGACCAGATGACCCAACAAAATGCGGCACTGGTGGAAGAGTCCAGCGCGGCTGCTTCCTCCATGAATACGCAAGCGCAGCGTCTGGCGCAGGTGGTCTCCATGTTCAATCTGGGCCAGACTGTCGCAATGTCGGTGAGCAAAGCGGCAACCTCCTTGCCTAGCAAGGCCGCCTCGCAGCCTGCGGTGCACAAGGAAGTTGCGGTCAAGCAGGAGCCATCTGTCAGCAAGGAAGCAGCGCCCAAGCCTCAGCAGAAGCTGAGCCAGTCCGCGCCTGCGGCGCACACAGTTGCTGGCACTGAAGACGACTGGGAAACCTTCTGATCCCAGTACAGTGCAAAGTGCAAATTGGCAAAGGAGCTTTCGAGCTCCTTTTTGCTTTGTGCTGGAACAGCTGCTGCGGCCTGCGTGGACAGCCCATGCTGCTCTCCATTGCTGAGCATGCAGCGTGTTTCCAAAGGTTAATCAAAAGTGTAAAAAAGCGTTAATGAACAAGTAATTAAAGGTAAACCCTAGACGTTTTTCGCCGATAACCATGGATGGCGTGGCTCGCGATCTGCAAGGCCCGGGCCTTTTTATTTGTTAGGAAAGATATGCAGTTTCAGAACTTGTCTGTGTCCAAAAAGATTTGGACGCTGATGCTCTTGGTCATGGGGGCCATGCTCGCTGCAGGCTTGGGCATGCAGACCTATATGCTGAGTCTGGAAAGCAGTCTGCGCGAGCAGCTGCAAAGTGTGGAACAACGCATCCGCGTGGTGGTGCAGTGGCGCGGTTCGGTGGAAACCTCGGCCAGCTTTCTGGTGGCTGCCAATATGGCGCAGGACCCTGTGACCATGGACTTCTTCAACACACGCTATGAAGAAGCGCACAAGGCCAACGCAGCGCTGCGTGAAGCCACCGAGTCCCATCTGCAGACAGAGGCAGGTCGCCAGCGCTTTCAGAGCATCAACGTGGCACGCGAGAAGATGAACCATATTGCCCAGCAAGTGGCCATGGAGCGCCGCAATGACGGCGATGTGGCTGCCATGGTGCAATCCGATCTGGTGCCTGCAGTGTCCAGCTATATTGCAGAGCTCGATGCCATGGTCAAGCTGCAGGAGCAGCTGCGTGAGACCATCATTCAGAACAGCGAAAGCACCCGTACCCGTGCTTTGACCATTGGCTGTCTGGGCTTGCTGGCAGTGGTCGTGGTGGGGCTGCTGATTGCGGCATGGCTGGTGCGCCAGCTGACAGCACCTTTGGCCAGGGCCGTGGACCTGGCGCAGGAAATCGCCAATGGCAACCTCACCCGTGATGTACACGACGACCGCAAGGACGAGCTGGGTCAGCTGCTGCGCAGCCTGAACACCATGACGCAAAAGCTCCGTTCTGTGGTGGGTGAAGTGCGCAATGGCGTGGATTCCGTGTCTTCGGCGGCGACCCAGATTGCCTCGGGCAACCAGGATCTGTCTGCACGCACCGAGCAGACCGCCGCGAACCTGGAAGAAACGGCAGCCTCCATCGAAGAGCTGACCGCCACCGTGACCCAGTCTGCCGATACGGCACGCCAAGCCAACCAGCTGGCCGCGACGGCCGTGCAGGCTGCCGAGCGCGGTGGTGAGGTGGTCAGCCAGGTGGTGATGAGCATGGACCAGATCAACACCTCCAGCCGCAAGATCAGCGACATCATTGGGGTGATTGATGGCATTGCCTTCCAGACCAACATTCTGGCGCTGAACGCTGCTGTGGAAGCCGCCCGTGCGGGTGAGCAAGGCCGTGGTTTTGCCGTGGTGGCGGGCGAAGTGCGCTCGCTGGCAGGTCGCAGCGCCGAAGCTGCCAAGGAAATCAAGGCCCTGATTACTGCCAGCGTGAACAACGTGGAAGTGGGTGCGGAGCAGGTGGCGCAGGCGGGGGAGAGCATGCAGGAGATCGTGGCCAGCGTGCGCCGCGTGACGGACCTGATCGGTGAAATCTCCGCCTCTTCGCAGGAGCAGCGTGACGGTATTTCCCAGGTGAACCAGGCCGTGAGCAACCTGGACCAGATGACGCAGCAAAACGCCGCGCTGGTGGAAGAGTCCTCTGCGGCTGCCATCGCCATGAACGAACAGGCCCAGCGCCTCGCTCAGGTGGTGGCGCTCTTCAACGTGGGGCAGGAACAGATGCAGCGCCTTGCAAGCCCTGTGTCTGCCCCCGCTCCTTCCTCTGCCCAGCGCAACAGCGCAGCTGCTGCACCCGCTGTCACGCGCAAGCAGGAAAGCACGGCCAAGGCCACTGCGCCCAAGCTGAGCAACAAGTCTGAAGCTGCCGGCAAGGCAGGCGCAGCACCGGCAAAACCTGCTTCTGCAGCAGCCAAGCCTGCACAGGAAGCTGCACCCAAGCTGCTGCGTCCTGCGCCATTGAATACAGCAGGCAGCAAAAATACCGTCAACGATGACGACTGGGAGACCTTCTGAGTCGCGTCACTGCTGCACAACCTCAGGGAGCCTCTGGCTCCCTTTTTTTGTGCCTGAAATAGCAGAAGTTCGCTATTTGAACAAGTTCTATTTGACTCAAGTCAAGTATCTCGGAGGCCAAATGACGCGATTTGATGCTGCAAGTGGCTGATTTTTATGAGTTTTGAAAAATTAATGAGAATTGTTTTCTCTGTCTGACACGAGGCAGAAATGAAGCATGACATCATCGCGAATGTAAATGCATGTAACTACTGTGTCATTTCTGAACGGTGATGTGCTTTATCTCGCTTTATCAAAGTCAGTATGCAATTCAAAAATTTGTCAGTCGCTAAGAAGATCTGGTTGTTGTTAGCACTCGTGATGTTGTTGCTGATCGGCGCAACATGGGGAATGGCCAGCTACATGACGCAGCTGGAGACAAGCTTGCGAGCACATGTGCTTGAGATGGAAGGACGGGGCAAGCTTGCATTGCGATTACGTGGGGATGTGGAAACCGGTGCCAGCACGATCGTGGCCGCCATGTTTGCCCACGATGCGACCAGCCGACGTTTTTTTGAAGAGCGCTTTGCAATGGGCGTCAAAGAGCAGCTGCAGCTGATGCAGGAACTGCGCCAGCGTATTCAGTCTGCGGAAGGCAAGGCCAGCCTGCAGAAGCTGGAGCAGCACCGGGAAGTTGCGCGCCAGATCGTCAGCAAGCTGGAGCGTGAACGCCAGCAGGGTGGCGATATTGGTGAGGTGGTGCGCCAGGAACTGACGCCCACCATCCTGGCCTTTTTGAAGGAGCTGGATGCGATGGTGGAGCTTCAGCAATCCATGGTGCAGCAAAGTCTGAAGACAGGGGATCAGCAGCGTCATCAGGCCCTGATGCTGGTGGCTGGCTGCTTTGCACTGGTGATCTTGGTGGCGGTTCTGATCGCTCGCTGGCTGGTGGGACAGTTGACCAGACCGCTGAGCCATGCTGTGGAGCTGGCCAATGAAATTGCACAGGGCAATCTGAGCCGCAATGTGCAGGTGGACCGAGAGGACGAGCTTGGTGCGCTGATGCGTGCCTTGCAGCAGATGACGGAAAAGTTGCGCAGCCTGGTGGGGCAGGTGCGTGATGGCGTCGCTTCGGTCTCTTCGGCCTCTTCTCAGATTGAGCAGGGCAACCAAAGCCTGTCTACACGCACCGAAGAAACTGCTGCCAATCTGGAAGAAACCGCTGCCAGTATTGAAGAGCTGACGGCCACCGTGACCCAGTCTGCCGATACGGCACGCCAGGCCAACCAGCTGGCTGCCACAGCGGTACAGGCGGCAGAGCGCGGCGGCGAAGTGGTCAGCAAGGTCATCCAGAGCATGGACCAAATCAACACCTCCAGCCGCAAGATCAGCGACATCATTGCGGTGATTGATGGGATTGCCTTCCAGACCAATATCCTGGCGCTCAATGCTGCGGTGGAAGCCGCACGTGCAGGGGAACAAGGCCGTGGCTTTGCCGTGGTGGCCGGGGAAGTGCGCTCCCTGGCGGGCCGCAGTGCGGAAGCTGCCAAGGAGATCAAGGCCCTGATCTCCACCAGCGTGGGCAATGTGGAAATCGGCGCAGAGCAGGTGGCGCAGGCCGGAGAGAGCATGCGCGACATCGTGGCCAGCGTGCGTCGCGTGACCGATCTGATTGGCGAGATTTCCGCTTCCTCGCATGAACAGCGTGACGGCATTGCCCAGGTCAACCAGGCGGTGAGCAATCTGGATCAGATGACCCAGCAAAATGCAGCCTTGGTCGAAGAGTCCAGCGCAGCTGCCAGCGCCATGCACGATCAGGCGTTGCGTCTGGCGGAGGTGGTGTCGGTCTTCAATATCGGCCAGTCTGCTGCTCCGGCCTTTGTGCCCAGCACAGCCGCCGTGCCGCGCGTGAGCACGCCGTCTCAGACTCCTGTCGCCACCAAGGCTGCCAGCACCAGGCAGGCCGCAGGCAAGCCCACTCGCAGCGAATTGAAACTTGTGGCCGCACCTGCCGCGCCGCGCATGGAGGAAGTACCGAAACTGCAGCGTCCGGCAGCACCCGCGGCCAAGCAGACTGCCACCGTGGGCCATGAGGACGATTGGGAAACTTTCTGACCGCATCGCAGTATCCGGTACAAAGGAGTCCTTGGGACTCCTTTTTTTATGCGCAAAATAGGGCGCTAGCGCTTATCCCATCAGCGCAATCAGCTATCAATTTCAGAAAGCCGGACACCATGGACAGACACGAAGAAGCCGTCATGCAGTTGCTGACAGCCAATGGCGACACCTTTATTGCCCCCAAGTACGAAGTCGCCTCAGGCTGGATGTGCCCCAGCTTTGTGGCGCTGCGTCCGGCCAAAAAGCAAGTCTGGGTGGTGGAGGTCACGGCCTCGGGCTATCCCCTGGCAGAGGTGGATCGCATCAACCAGCGCGTGGAGAAGTGGTATGCCCCGCTGCTGGAGCAGTTGCAGCGTCTGCAGATCAGCGGCAGCGACTGGAGCATTGGCCTGCTGCTGTTTGCGCGTGAGGATCAGATCGAGTGGCTCAAGTCCCGCGCCAAAGACCTCTCGGGTGTGCATGTGCTGAGTCTGGAAACCGCCAGCAGCCCCTGGCTGTGGGATGGCATGGTGTGGACCGAAGACATGGACTTTGGCCTGGGCTACATCCCGCGCAAGGACGGCACCGTGCCCACGGGCAGCAAGCCCACTACGCATTAACACGTTGCAGGCGGGCCACTGCCGTCACCTATGATCTGGGGCAGTTTGTGCAACACGGGCTGCCGTGCCCGAGACAGGGACGAGAAATGACGACGCTGGGAACGCCTTTATCTGCCAACGCCACCAAGGTCATGCTGCTGGGCAGCGGCGAGCTGGGCAAGGAAGTGCTGATTGCGCTGCAGCGCCTGGGCGTGGAAACCATTGCCGTGGACCGCTATGAGCACGCACCCGGCCAGCAGGTGGCCCACCATGCGCGCACCATCACCATGAGTGACCCGGCGCAGCTCAAGGCGCTGATCGAAGAGGTCAAGCCCGACCTCGTCGTGCCCGAGATTGAAGCCATTGCCACGCCCATGCTGGAAGAGCTGGAAGCCGCTGGCGTGATCACCTGCATTCCCACGGCCCGTGCCGCACGTCTGACCATGGACCGCGAAGGCATTCGCCGCCTCGCCGCTGAAACCTTGGGCCTGCCCACCAGCCCCTACCGCTTCTGTGATTCCCTGCAAGAGCTGCAGGCCGCCATTGACGGTACAGATGGCCAGCCTGCCATTGGCTACCCCTGTGTGGTCAAGCCGGTGATGAGCAGCTCGGGCAAGGGCCAGAGCAAGATCGACGGCCCTGCCGAAGTAGCCAAGGCCTGGGACTACGCCATGGCAGGCGGTCGCGTGGCCAAGGGGCGTGTGATCGTGGAAGGCTTTATCGACTTTGACTACGAAATCACCCAGCTGACCGTGCGCGCCAAGGGCAAGGACGGGCAGATCGCAACGCATTTCTGTGACCCCGTAGGCCATATCCAGCAGTCCGGCGACTATGTGGAAAGCTGGCAGCCGCACCCCATGCACCCGGCAGCGCTGGAGAAGTCCCGCCAGATTGCCAAGGCCGTGACCGATAACCTCGGCGGTCTGGGGCTGTTTGGTGTAGAGCTGTTTGTGAAGGGTGAGCAGGTCTGGTTCAGCGAAGTTTCTCCCCGTCCACACGACACGGGGCTGGTGACGCTGTGCACACAGTGGCAGTCCGAGTTTGAGCTGCATGCGCGTGCCATTCTGGGGCTGCCTGTGGATGCCAGCCTGCGCAACCCCGGCGCCAGCGCTGTGATCTATGGCGGCCAGGATGCCGAGGGGCTGGTGTTTGATGGCGTGGATGAAGCGCTGGCGATTGAAGGCACGGACCTGCGCCTGTTTGGCAAGCCCGAAGCCTTTGTGAAGCGCCGCATGGGCGTGGCACTGGCACGCGCTGCCGATGTGGACACCGCACGTGGCAATGCCAAGCTGGCGGCCGGCAAGGTCAAGCCTCGAAAGCCTTAAATTGATAGCTGCCAGCGCAGAGCTGATAAGCGCTGGAAGCCAAAAAGACCATAAAAAAACGCTGCCGGATGAGGGCAGCGTTTTTTTGTTTCAGCGGGGTCAGGGAATGATGGGTGTGCGTGCCTGCACATTGCTGCCATCGGTTGGTGCCGTATGGATGGGCATGGCGGCTTCAGTGGCACGCAGCACACGGTGCGATGGCACGGGGGTACCTGCACGCCAGCGGCGCACCACGCGCTGAAAGATCAGGGCATTGGGCACCTGAATCAGCGAGCCGGGCTGCTCGGTGGTCAGGTCTTCCAGCGTGGTGTAGAGCAGGTTGATATCCACCACGCGGCCCAGCGCGCCGGGCTTTTCGGCTGTGTCCAGCACTTCAATGTGATCGCCCACCCGGAAGGGGCCTACGGTAAAGATCAGGAAGGCGCAGAACAGGTTGGACAGCACGCTCCAGGCCGCAAAAAATGCCACGGCACCCACGGTGGCAAAGCCTGTAAAGGCAGACCACAGCACGCCTGCGGAGACGCCCAGACGCTCCAGCACCAGCAGCAAGGCTCCGGCAATGATGAGCCAGCGCACCACGGCATGCACGGGGCGCAGCAGCTCGTCCGGAAAGTCGTAGTGGTGGCTGGCGCGCAGCACCAGACGCTTGACGAGGCGGTTGAGCAACCAGGCGGTGGCGACGATCAGCAGGATCTGGATCATGGGAACAATGATTTCGAACCATTCATGCAGCCAGGCTGGCATGTGATGGCGCATGCTGGAAAGACGATCAAGCAAGGTCACAACGATAAATTCCTGAGTCACAAAAAGCGTGCAGGCCGCAGGGCAGGTGCTGCACGCAAGCTGGGAAAGCTGGGGTCAATGGTAGCCACTTGCCTTGCGTCACTGAAAGACCAAGGACGGTTTTGGGCCTTTGCCCTGCGGCTAAGAAAAAAAGGTGCGCCCGGCGCAGCCGGACACACCTTGTGTGGGGGAGGGCGCTGAAGGCGCTCAGACCTGTTCGCGGCGCAGGGCAGGGAACAGAATCACGTCGCGGATGCTGGGGCTGTCGGTCAGCAGCATCAGCAGGCGGTCGATACCGATACCGCAGCCACCTGTGGGGGGCATGCCGTATTCCAGCGCGCGCACAAAGTCGTGGTCGAAGTACATGGCTTCGTCGTCACCACCGTCCTTGGCAGCCACCTGGGCGTTAAAGCGTGCGGCCTGATCTTCGGCGTCGTTCAGCTCGGAGAAGCCATTGCCGAATTCGCGGCCGGTGATGTACAGTTCAAAGCGCTCGGTCACTTCGGGGCGCTGGTCGTTGGCACGCGCCAGGGGCGAGATTTCTGTGGGGTGCTCCATGATGAAGGTGGGGTTCCACAGCTTTTCTTCCACCACTTCTTCGAAGTACAGCACCTGCAGGCCAGCCAGCGAACGGGTGGACAGCTTGTCCTTTTCCTCGCTCATGCCCAGTTTCTTCAGCGCATTGATCAGCCAGTCGCGGTTGGTCACGTTGTCACCGGCTTCGGTGTACTTCACGATGGCTTCAGGGATGGTCAGGCGCTCAAAGGGCTTGGCCAGGTCCACAGGCTTGCCACCGTAGGTGCACTGCAGCGTGCCCACGGCCTTCATGGCGGCGTCGCGGATCAGCTGCTCGGTGTAGTTCATCAGGTCCTGGTAGTCCCAGTACGTGGCGTAGAACTCCATCATGGTGAACTCGGGGTTGTGGCGCACCGAGATACCTTCGTTACGGAAGTTGCGGTTGATCT
>JAEZZU010000100.1 GCA_023418355.1 Pseudomonadota bacterium
TCAGCGATAAACAGGGTTTTGTTACAAAGTTTAAGATTCGGTGCTACAGGCATCTGTAACAGGGCGCGGTATTATCACGACTCATACGTTTTGCTTTTGCTTGCTTCCGAGTCTGAATCTCCGTGCGCCTTAATTCCATCAAGCTGTCTGGCTTCAAATCTTTTGCCGAACCTACCAACTTCATGCTGCCCGGGCAGCTGATTGGTGTTGTAGGTCCCAATGGATGCGGCAAGTCCAACATCATGGACGCGGTGCGCTGGGTGCTGGGCGAGAGCAAGGCTTCGGAGCTGCGTGGCGAAAGCATGCAGGACGTGATCTTCAACGGCACCACGCACCGCAAGCCTGCCAGTCGTGCCAGCGTGGAGCTGGTGTTTGACAATAGCGACCACCGCGCCGGTGGCCAGTGGGGCCAGTTCACGGAAATTGCCGTCAAGCGTGTGCTCACGCGCGATGGCAACAGCTCCTACTTCATCAACAACCAGCCTGTGCGCCGTCGTGACGTGCAGGATGTGTTCCTGGGTACAGGCCTGGGGCCACGTGCTTACGCCATCATCGGTCAGGGCACGATCAGCCGCATCATTGAGTCTCGTCCCGAAGAGCTGCGCCTTTTTCTGGAAGAGGCTGCAGGCGTGTCCAAGTACAAGGAACGCCGCCGCGAAACCGAAAACCGCCTCTCGGACACGCGTGAGAACCTCACGCGCGTGGAAGACATTCTGCGCGAGCTCAACGCCAACCTCGACAAACTCGAAAAACAGGCCGAGGTGGCAGCCAAGTACAACGAGCTGCAGGCCAGCGTCACGCTCAAGCAGCACCAGCTGTGGTTCCTGAAGAAGCAGGACGCAGAAGGCGATCTGGCCAAGATCCGGCAGGAAGGCCTGCAGGCCGTCAATGAGCTGGAAGCGCGCATGGCCGAGATCCGCCATATTGAGGCCGATCTGGAAGCCGTGCGCCAGGCCCACTATGAAGCCGGAGACAAGGTCAACCAGGCGCAGGGCCGCTTGTACGAAGCCACGGCGGAAGTCGGCAAGCTCGAAGCAGAAATCCGCTATGTGGTCGAAGGCCGCCAGCGCGTGGAGCAGCGCCTGCAGCAGCTGGCCGAGCAGATCGCGCAGTGGGCGCAGCGCAAGGAAGACGCACAGATTGAGCTGGAGACGCTGGCGGAAAACGGCATGGATGCCGAAGAGCAGGCCGAGATGTTGGCGGCACAGCTGGAAGAGCAAAGCATGCGCCTGCCTGATCTGGAAGACGCCTTGCGTGCTGCCCAGAACAAGACCAATGCGCAGCGCCAGCAGGTGGTGCAGGTGCAGCAACAGATTCAGGTGCTGGCTGCAGAGCAGCGCAGCATCAACGAGCAGACGCGCCAGCATGAAAGCCGGCTCGAGCGTCTACGCAATGACCGCAATGCTCTGGCAGCGCCAGATGAAGCGCGCCTGCAGCAGGTGTCTGCACAGTACGAAGATGCTGCAGAGATGGCCGAAATGGCCGAGGCAGCACTCATGGAGCTGCAGGACAGCGTGCCCCAGCTCGATGACGAGCGCCGCCAGCGCCAGCAGGCCCTGAACCAGGAAACAGCGCGCCAGGCCGAGCTGGCAGCGCGCATGGAAGCGCTCAAGGCGCTGCAGGAAAAGGTCAAGACCGACGGCAAGCTCCAGCCCTGGCTGGCCAAGCATGGTCTGGACGGGCTGCAAGGGCTGTGGGCGCGTATTGCCGTGGAGCAGGGCTGGGAAAACGCTCTGGAAGCAGCCTTGCGTGAGCGCATGGGGGCGCTGGAAATCAGCCGGCTGGACATGGTGCGCGGTTTTCTGGGCGCAGGCGCCAAGGATGCGCCCCCCGCGCGTCTGGCGTTTTATTCCCGGCCAGAGGGCGCCGTCAGCCTGAGCGGCAATGGGCTGCCCTTGATGGTCGAGCTGCTGCGTGTGGGCGATGCGGGGCTCAAGTCGCTGCTCACCGAGTGGCTGGCAGGCTGCTACACCGCACAGACGCTGGATGAAGCGCTCAACCACCGCGGCGAACTCAAGGCCGGCGAAACCATTTATGTGCCCACGGGCCATGGGGTCACGGCCCATAGCGTGAGCTTTTATGCCCAGGACTCGGAGCAATCTGGCCTGCTGGCACGCGCTCAGGAAATTGAGCACCTGGAAAAAGAACTGCGTGCGCAGGCGCTGATCAGCGAAGAAGCCCGTACGGCACTGGTGCGTGCCGAGGCAGCTTATGCCGATGCCTCACAACGCCTGGTGAGCGCACGCCGCGAAGCCAGCGAGGCCAAGCAATCGGCGCATGAGCTGCAGGTGGAAATGCTGCGCCTGACCCAGCAGGCTGAACAGGCCCGTGCACGGACCGCCCAGATTGAGGCCGATGTGGCCGAAGTGCAGGCAGCGCTGGATGATCTGCAGGAACGTGCCGTGGCTGCCGAGGCGCGTTTTGAAGAGCTGGACATGCAGCTGGCTGACAGCCAGGAACTGCACGCCCAGCTCGATGAAAAAGTCATTGAGGCCGAGCGCAAGCTGGCCGAAAGCCGTGAGCAGCTGCGCGCGCTGGAGCGCAAGGCGCAGGAAGCCACCTTCAGCCAGCGCAGCATGCAGGCACGACAGGCCGAACTGCAGCGCACGCTGGAAACGGCCGAGCAGCAGACCAAGGCGCTGCTGGAAGAGCGCGAACGCGCCTATGCCGAGCAAAGCCGCCTCAACGATGCGGCCGCGCAGGGCGGCCTGCAGGACGCCCTGGCGCTGAAGATGGAGCGCGAGCAGGCCGTGGCCGCTGCGCGCAGCGAGTACGAAGACCTGACCAACAAGCTGCGCGCCAGCGATGAGCGCCGCACCCAGATTGAGCGGGCGCTTGAGCCCATGCGTGCGCGCATCACCGAATTCCAGCTCAAGGAGCAGGCTGCGGCGCTGGGCAGTGCCCAGTATGAGCAGCAACTGGCGGAAGCCGGCGCGGATCTGGCCGCCGTGGCCCAGTCCATTCTGGAAGGCAATGTCAAGCTGCATGGTCTGCAAAGCGAGATTGATCGCCTGCACCGTGAAATTGCCGCGCTGGGTGCGGTGAACCTGGCGGCACTCGAAGAGCTGCAGCTGGCGCGCGAGCGCAAGGTGTTCCTTGATGCCCAGATGGCTGACCTGACCGAGGCCATGACCACGCTGGAAAACGCCATCAAGAAGATCGACAACGAAACGCGCGACCTGCTGTCTGCCACCTTCAACACCGTCAATACGCAGTTTGGCCGCATGTTCCCAGAACTCTTCGGGGGTGGGCAGGCCAAGCTCATCATGACGGGCGACGAGATTCTGGATGCCGGTGTGCAGGTGATGGCGCAGCCACCCGGCAAGAAAAACCAGACCATTCACCTGCTGTCAGGTGGCGAAAAAGCCCTGACAGCGATTGCGCTGGTGTTTGCCATCTTCCAGCTCAACCCCGCACCTTTCTGTCTGCTTGACGAGGTGGACGCGCCGCTGGACGATGCCAATACCGAGCGCTATGCCAAATTGGTGGCCAGCATGAGCAAGGGAACCCAGTTCCTGTTCATCAGTCACAACAAGATCGCCATGGAAATGGCGCAACAATTGATTGGCGTCACGATGCAGGAGCAAGGTGTTTCGCGCATCGTGGCTGTGGATATGGAATCGGCCCTATCCATGGCGCACGCTTGAATATGGATAACGGGACACAGCAACTCCATGAGTACCCTTCAAATCAGTCTGGCCGTGGTGGGAGTCATCCTGCTGGGGCTGATCGTGGCCTATAACGCCTGGAACTATCGCCGTCATGCGCCCAAGCGTCCCCATCCAGTGGATGGCGACAAGGCGCAGCTGGAGCCAACGGCACGTTTTGAACCGGCACTGGATGGTCTGGACATCACCAGCATGCCCCAGCCTGCGCCAGCTGCTGTGGACGAACCACTCATGGATGCCGTGCCTGCGCAGGATGTAGAGCCGGCGCCAGAGGCTGCGCCTGCGACTGACGCTCCCGAGGCCTCAGAAAGCGCTGAACATGTTCAGGCTGTGCGTGCGGTGCAGCCATCGGCAGAGCGCAAGCTGGCGCTGGATGGCCTGATTGATGCCATCGCGCCCATTCGTGTGGACCACCCCGTGACGGGCGAAGCTGCCTTGCTGGTGCAGCCCACCACACGCCGCGCTGGCAGCAAGCCATTCCGTATCGAAGGCCTGAACGAAGCGACCCAGGAATGGGAAGCCGTGCGCGCCGGTCAGCGCTATACAGCGTTCCAGGCCGGGGTGCAGCTGGCCAACCGTCTGGGTGCGCTCAATGAAATCGAATTCTCCGAGTTTGTGGCCAAGGTGCAGAACTTTGCCGATGCGCTGAACGCCATCGTCGAGCTGCCCGACATGCTGCAGGAAGTGGGCCGCGCGCGCGAGCTGGACCAGTTTGCCAGCGAGCACGATGCGCAGCTGAGCTTTGTGCTGCGCCCACGCCGTGCCGCCTGGAGCCCCGGCTATATCGAACAGCACGCAGCCAGCCTGGGCTTTGTGACATCGTCCATGCCCGGCCGCCTGTTGCTGCCTTCGGCCTCTGGCGTGCAGCCACCGCTGCTGACGCTGGCCTATGACGCACAGGCTGCGCAGGCCGACAATCTGGATCAGACCGCCGTGCATGAAGTCTGGCTGAGTCTGGATGTGCCCCAGGTGCCGCGCAGTGAAGAGCCTTTCACCCAGCTGCGCCGTGTGCTGCAGACGCTGTGCGAAAACATGGAAGGCTTTGTCTGCGACCAGAACGGCTACCAGTTGCTGCCTCAGGTGTTTGACCCCATCGCGGCCGATCTGCAAAAGCTCTATGACCGTCTGGACCAGCGCGAACTGTCGGCTGGCTCCATGCTGGCGCGTCGCTTGTTCAATTAAGTGAGCAGCTAACGCAAGCATGAGCGAGACTTTAGATCTTTTTGGCAGTGAAATGCCCGAACAACCTGCGCAAGCAGCTCCTAAAACTGTAGTTTCCAAAGTGCATGCATTGCGTGCACAGCTGCAGCAATGGGCGCATGAATACTATGTGCTGGATGCACCCACGGTGCCCGATGGCGAGTACGACCGCGTATTCCAGCAATTGCAGGCGCTGGAAGGCGCATATCCCGAACTGGTGACGCCCGACTCACCCACCCAGCGCGTGATTGGCGCGGTGCTCGATGGCCTCACGCCCGTGCGCCATGTGGTGCCGATGCTTTCGATTCGCACCGAGACCGACAACGAAGCCAGCGGTGCCGAGGCTTTTGATGCGCGCGTGCGCCGCGAGCTGGAGCTGGATGACAGCGCACCGCCCGTGGAATATGTGGCCGAGCCCAAGTTTGACGGTCTGGCCATGAACCTGCGCTACGAGCAGGGCAAGCTGGTGCATGCCGTCACGCGC
The DNA here is from genome assembly GCA_023418355.1 of Pseudomonadota bacterium. Classification (GTDB taxonomy): domain Bacteria; phylum Pseudomonadota; class Gammaproteobacteria; order Burkholderiales; family Burkholderiaceae_C; genus Comamonas. The sequence continues at coordinate 5,353 of JAEZZU010000100.1, forward strand.
GGTGATGGTGAAGTGGGCGAGGACGTGACCCACAACATCCGCACCATCCGTCAGATTCCCCTGAGCCTGCCTGCCGATGTGCCGCCGGTGCTGGAAGTGCGCGGTGAGGTCTATATGCGCCGCGCGGACTTTGCCAAGCTCAATGCACGACAGGAAGCTGTCGGTGGCAAGCTGTTTGCCAACCCGCGCAATGCCGCCGCGGGCTCTGTGCGCCAGCTGGACTCCAACATTGCCATGCAGCGGCCACTGTCCTTCTTTGCCTATGGTGTGGGCGAGGTCACGCCGGTGGAGCAGGGCGGCCCGGACTTTGTAACGCATTACGGCATGCTCATGCAGCTCAAGGCCTGGGGCTTTCCCGTGGCACCGCAAGTACGCATTGCGCATGGTGCTTCTGAATTGGTAGCGTTTCACACCTTCATGGGGCAGGAGCGCCCGCAGCTGCCCTATGAAATGGATGGCGTGGTCTACAAGGTCAACAGCCTGGCACTGCAGCGCCAGCTGGGCTTTGTGACGCGTGAACCCCGCTGGGCCGTGGCCCACAAATATCCGGCCGAAGAAATGCCCACCGTGATGGAAGGCATTGATGTGCAGGTCGGCCGCACCGGCAAGCTCACCCCCGTGGCGCGACTTGCGCCTGTAAGCGTGGGCGGCGTGACGGTGACGAATGCCACGCTGCACAACCTGTTTGAAATCCGCAAAAAGGGCGTACGCGTGGGTGACACGGTGGTCGTACGCCGCGCAGGGGATGTGATTCCGGAAGTCGTGGGCCGCGTGCCCGGTGAGCGCGCTGCCTATGTGCCCAACTTCCGCATGCCTGCCACTTGCCCGATCTGTGGCTCAGAAGTGGTGCGTGAAAAAGGCGAAGCCAACCACCGCTGCACGGGCGGGCTGTTCTGCGCGGCCCAGCGCAAGGAAGCCTTGCTGCACTTTGCAGCACGCCGCGCCATGGACATTGAAGGTCTGGGCGACAAGCTCGTAGATCAGCTGGTCGATGGCAATGTGGTGCGCAGCCTGCCTGACCTGTACCGCCTGCGTCTGGACGATCTGGCATCGCTGGACCGCATGGCGGAAAAGTCGGCACAGAACGTTCTGGATGCGCTGGAAACATCCAAGTCCACCACGCTGAACCGTTTTCTCTTTGCGCTGGGCATTCGCCATGTGGGCGAAGCCACTGCCAAGGATCTGGCACGCCACTTTGGCACGCTGGATGCCATCATGGCGGCCAGCGTGGAGCAGCTGCTGGAAGTGCGCGATGTCGGCCCCGTGGTGGCCGAGAGTATCCACACCTTTTTTGCCCAGCCCCATAACCGTGAGGTGGTGCAGCAGCTGCGCGAGTGTGGCGTGCACTGGGAAGAGGGTGCTCCCGCAGAAAAGGCGCCGCAGATTCTGGCTGGCAAGACCGTGGTGCTGACTGGCACGCTGCCCACCATGGGGCGTGATGAGGCCAAGGAACTGTTGGAAGCGGCGGGCGCCAAGGTCAGTGGCTCGGTCAGCAAGAAAACCAGCTACGTGGTTGCAGGAGCGGAGGCGGGCAGCAAGTTGGTCAAGGCGCAGGAGCTGGGCGTTCCCGTGCTCGATGAGGCCGGGATGCTGGCGCTGCTGCGCGGCGAGGACGTGTAAATGGCACTGGCCCCGCGCATCCCCAAGATTGGTCTTGCGCTGGGCAGTGGCTCTGCCCGTGGCTGGGCGCATCTGGGCGTGCTTCAGGCCCTCAGGGATGCGGGAATCCAGCCCGATGTGGTCTGTGGTGCATCCATCGGAGCGCTGGTTGCGGCAGTCCATGCCGCGGGTGAGCAGGAGCGCTTTGCAGACTGGGTACGCAGCCTGAGCGTGCGCGATGTCTGGGGCTTCATGGACTTCAACCTCTCGGGCGGCATGCTCAAGGGGGAGAAACTCATCAACTTCTGGCGCGAAAATTTTGCGGACTTTGTCATTGAAGACGCGCCCATTCCCTTTGCAGCAGTTGCCACTGACCTGCATTCAGGCGCTGAGGTCTGGCTCAGGCATGGCTCGATTGCAGATGCGGTGCGCGCTTCCATTGCATTGCCGGGCCTGTTCACGCCGGTGGTGCATGAAGGGCACCTGCTGGTGGATGGTGGCTTGGTGAACCCCGTGCCTGCTTCCTTGGCACGCGCGCTGGGGGCAGACATTGTGATTGCCGTTGATCTGAATGCAGACTTGATGCAGCACAGCATGCGCCGTCAGGGCACGGCAGCACCTGAGCCAGCGCAGGAGGAAGCTGAAGCAGCACCGGAAATGAACTGGATGGGGCGTCTGCAGCAAAGCCTGCCCTGGCGCAAACCCGAGACTCAGGAAGAAGAGAAGAGCATGCCCATGCCATCGCTGCTGGACGTGGCCATGACCAGCATCAACATCATGCAGATGCGCATCACACGCAGCCGTATGGCGGGCGACCCGCCGGAGCTGGTGATTGCTCCCCGGCTCGCACATCTGGGCTTGCTGGATTTTCACCGGGGTGAAGAGGCCATGGCTGCTGGTTATGCGGCGGCGCAGGCCGCATTGCCCGGGCTGGTTGACTTTGGCTGGAAAGCCTAGCTTTTGAATTGATAGCTGCCAGCGCCTGTAAATAATGGATTTCAGATACAAAAGTATCTGAAATATAGGTTTTACAAGCGCAAGCAGCTATATTTTTTTATTTGTGTCTGCGCACCGCGCCTGCACGACCAGCCTTGCTCCAGTCATACACATGCCCGTCAGGCGTGCGGCCATTTTCCACGGCGGCGACGCCCAGGCCACCGACCATCTCCCGCATTTCGGAAGAAATGCAGACATGGGCATTGCGTGGATCGGCGCGCAGGGTCTGGCAATCGGCCAGCGCCTGGGACATTTCACTGTCCGCATAGGCCTGGCAATGTGGCTGCCACAGAGGGTTTTGGCCATCTTCGGCACGGTTGTGCAGGTGAAAAACGACGATGCTCATGGGGTGCAGGGGGCTGGAGCTGAAAAGCCGGTTGTACCGCATGCAGCGGGTGGCTGCACCCGGCTGCCTATAAACCTACTGCAGCCAATGTTAGGGCGGCGAAAGTAAACTGACGGGTTGATTTTTTCTGGCTGTTCTAGCACGACCATCCCCGATGAACGCACCCATTGATGTTTCCTTTTTTCCGCGCGATGCCAAGCCTTTGACGAGCTACCGCCCCTACTGGGCCAAGCGCTTCGGTACGGCCCCGTTTTTGCCGATGAGCCGTGCGGAGATGGACCAGCTGGGGTGGGACAGCTGCGACGTGATTCTGGTCACAGGCGACGCCTATGTAGACCACCCCAGCTTCGGCATGGCCGTGATTGGCCGCGTGCTCGAAGCCCAGGGCTTTCGCGTGGGCATCATCGCCCAGCCCGACTGGCAAAGCGCTGAAGCCTTCAAGGTGCTGGGCAAGCCCAATCTGTTCTGGGGCGTGACCGCCGGCAATATGGACTCGATGATCAACCGCTATACGGCTGATCGCAAAATCCGCTCCGACGATGCCTACACCCCCGGCGACGTGGGTGGCAAGCGCCCCGACCGCGCCGCCATTGTCTATAGCCAGCGCTGCCGCGAGGCCTATAACGATGTGCCGATCGTGCTGGGTGGCATCGAAGGCTCGCTGCGCCGCATTGCGCACTATGACTACTGGAGCGACAAGGTGCGCCGCTCCATCGTGGTGGACAGCAAGTGCGACATCCTGCTCTACGGCAATGCCGAGCGTGCGCTGGTTGAAGTGGCACACCGCATTGCGCGCCGTGAGCCTGTCGAGACCATCACCGATGTGCGTGGCACGGCCTTTGTGCGCAAAAAGTCTGAAGAGGGCTGGTTTGAGGTCGATTCCAGCGAGGTCGATGAACCCGGTCCAATTGATGCCCTCATCAACCCCTATCTGACGACCAGCGAGCAAGCTGCTGCGCAGGGTCAATCCTGTTCCAAGGAAGAGGGCGAACAGCCTGCAACGCCTGGTACGACCTGCGGCACTGCGCCCAATGTGCCCGCCATGCCTGCTGTACAACCTGTGCAGTTCGACGCGCTGGCCAACCGCGGCAAGAGCGGCCGCAAGCTGCCTCCCCGTGACAAGACGGTGCTGCGCCTGCCCAGCTACGAACAGGTCAAGAGCGACCCCATTCTGTACGCCCACGCCAACCGTGTGCTGCACCTGGAAACCAACCCCGGCAACGCACGCGCGCTGGTGCAGGCGCATGGCGAAGGCACGGCGGCGCGTGACGTGTGGTTGAACCCGCCTCCCATCCCTCTGACCACGGCTGAAATGGACTATGTGTTTGGCCTGCCTTATGCACGTGGTCCACACCCCAGCTACGCTGACGAAAACGGTAGCCACGAAGGTGCGACCAAGATCCCCGCGTGGGAGATGATCCGCACCTCGGTCAACATCATGCGCGGCTGCTTTGGCGGCTGTACCTTCTGCTCCATCACCGAGCACGAAGGCCGCATCATCCAGAGCCGCTCGGAAGACTCCATCATTCAGGAGATCGAAGAGATTCGCGACAAGGTCAAGGGCTTTACCGGCACGATTTCGGACCTGGGTGGCCCCACGGCCAATATGTACCGTCTCGGCTGCTCCAGCCCAGAGATTGAAAAGCACTGCCGCAAGCCCAGCTGCGTGTTCCCCGGCATCTGCCAGAACCTGCACACGGACCACGGCCCGCTGATCAATATCTACCGCCGCGCGCGCAAGCTGCCGGGCATCAAGAAGATTCTGATTGGCTCCGGTCTGCGCTATGACCTGGCGGTGAAATCGCCCGAGTACGTCAAGGAGCTGGTGCAGCACCACGTGGGTGGCTACCTGAAGATCGCGCCTGAGCATACGGAGCAGGGGCCGCTGTCCAAGATGATGAAGCCCGGCATCGGCAGCTATGACAAGTTCAAACAGATGTTTGAAAAGTACAGCGAAGAGGCGGGCAAGAAGCAGTTCCTGATTCCGTACTTCATCGCCGCCCACCCTGGCACCAGCGATGAAGACATGATGAATCTGGCCATCTGGCTCAAGAAGAATGGCTTCCGCGCGGACCAGGTGCAGACCTTCTACCCCAGCCCCATGGCCACAGCCACGGCCATGTACCACACGGGCCGCAACACCTTGACCAAGGTGCGCCGTGAGATGCGTGACGAGAACGAGGAGCGCGTGGACATCGTGCGCGGTGAAAAGCGCCGACGCCTGCATAAGGCGTTCCTGCGTTACCACGACCCGAACAACTGGCCGCTGCTGCGCGAGGCGCTCAAGGCCATGGGCCGTGCGGACCTGATTGGTAACAGCAAGAACCACCTGATTCCAACCTTCCAGCCGCTCACTGACGGCAGCTACCAGAGTGCGCGCAAGAAGAACAGCACGCCCTCCAAGGCGAGCAAGGTGGGGCTGGGCTACACCACCAACAAGGATGGCAAGGCTGTGGCGCTGCGCCCCCGCAAGGTGGATGAGATGGCTGCGCGCGAGCCCAAGGAAGATGTGCGCTTTGCACGCAACCAGCAACCCAAGCCGGGGCAGCTGATGACGCAGCACACTGGTCTGCCACCGCGTGCGGGTGTCAACGCGCGAACCAAGCCTTTTGGCAAGGCAAAGCCCAAGCGCTGAAGCCTCGACTGGCTGGTCGCGCTACAGATCCACCGCGTTGTCTGTCTGGACGCGTGGTGGATCTCTGAAGTAAGCCGCATCAAAAGGCACAGGGCGTGCAATGTAATAGCCCTGTGCATAGTCCACGCCCATGTCCTGCAGGGCGCTGAAGGTGGCAGCATCACCCACAAACTCGGCAATCGTCTTTTTGCCCATGACATGCCCGATATGGTTGATTGAGTCGACCATGGCGCGGTTGCATGGGTTTTGCAGCATGTCCTTGACGAAGCTGCCGTCGATCTTGAGATAGTCCACGGGCAGTTGCTGCAGGTATTTGAAGCTGGCCATGCCGGAGCCGAAGTCGTCCAGCGAAAAGCGGCAACCCAGTTTGCGCAGTTCTTCAATCATCTGGATGGCACTGTCCATGCTGGCAATGGCGCTGGTTTCCGTGATTTCAAAGCACAGCTTATCGGCGGCAATGCCATGCTCCTGAATGTTCTGCCGAATGAAGTCCAGCAGTTCGCTATCACCCAGCCCTGATCCAGACAGGTTGATGGAGCAGGTGCAGATGTCTGCGCCTTCAGCCAGCCGCTGCTTGAGCAGCATGAGGGAGTTGCGAACGACCCAGCGGTCAATCTGCGGCATGAGGTCGTAGCGCTCGGCAATTGGAATGAACTCGCTCGGCAGAATCAGTTTGTCTGGGCCATCTTGCAGGCGCAGCAGTATTTCAAAGTGTGCGCCTTGCATGCCTGCAGCCGATGGCTGCAGTGGGTAGACCGTCTGTGCCATGAGTGTGAACTGGTCGTGTTCCAGGCTGGTGCGCAGGCGCTGCACCCACTCCATGTCCCCCTGGTAGCGCTGAAACACGCGGTTGAATGGGTTGTAGACCGAGATGCGGTTGCGCCCGCTTTCCTTGGCGTGTTTGCAGGCGCTCTCGGCCATGCGCAGCAGGGTGTGCGTATCTGTGGGGCGCTGTGGGTTGATGTGTACCACGCCAATGCTGGCGCCAGTGTGCAGATTGTGCTGGCGCCACTGCACATGCAGGTTGTGAATCAGCGCGCGCAGGCGTTCTGCCGTCTGCATGGCCGCGTGGGGCTGGCAGTGGTTGAGCATGATGGCAAATTCATCGCCACCAATACGGGCCAGCACATCGCTTTCGCGCACGGCAATGCGCAGCTGCTGGCAGACTTCACGCAGGATTTCATCGCCAGCGGCATGGCCGTAGCTGGCGTTGATGATCTTGAAGTGATCCAGATTGAGGTGCAGCAGAGTGGCCTGGTGTTTGCCCAGTGTCTGCTGCAGGTACTTTTCAAAGGCAGCGCGATTGTCCAGCCCGGTCAGCACGTCGTGGCTCTGCTGCCAGGCAAGCATCTGCATATAGCTCTGTTCCTGCGAGACATCGTGAAGCACCATGACCGTGCCTGCGCGCTGCTGCGCATCTTCCAGCGCGGTGGTGGATATGCGTACGGCAACCTTGCCCTGGTCCTGTCGTTCGATCCAGTGGATATGCTCGTCCGCAGACTTGCGGCGCTTCTGTGCAGGAAGGGCACGCTCACGCTCAGCAATGAGGCTGGGCGCAAATGGGAGGATTTCGGCCACATGGCGGCCCAGCAGATGACCGACAGGAACATCCAGCAGGCGAGACGCTGCAGGGTTGGCATAGCGGATACGCTGCTTGGCATCCAGGGTCAGAACCCCATCGGCCAGCGCGGCAAGGGTGATGCTGCTGCGCTGCCGCTCGGCTTCCAGCGTGGTGTGTGCCTTGTTGCTTTCATGGATGGCGCGCTGCACGGACAGCCAGTACAGCAGGCTGAGCATGATGGCGGTTGCCAGATTGACAAACAGCAAGCCATGGTTGAGCCCGCGGGAGAGTTCGCCCAGTACGGCGCTGAACTGTTTCGCCAGAGGAATGACCGTGCTGTGGATGTGCGCGATTTGCTGGAGCCAGGCTTCGACGGTCTGAGGCGTGGCACTGGCTTTGCTGCTTTGCAGACGCTGGTGTATGGCTTGCCCAAGTTGTGCCAGTTCCTGGGTATAGGCGTCGCCTTGTTGCCAGAGTGCACGTGCAGGGACTAATGCAGGCAGGTCCCAGACCCACGGCAGTGCATAAAGGACGGTTTCAACATCGTCTGGATGGTTTTCGCCTTGAACCAGGCCTTCGCGGATGCCGCTCAGATCGTGCGCGCCATCATCGAGTGCCTGGCGTGCAGTATTGACGGCCAGTGGTATGGCAATCGCACTCTTGAAATCCAGGTATTCCTGTGGAGCAGCGGTCGTGGCATAGCGCTGCAGATGCATGACTGCGGCATGCATGCCCTTGGCCCAGAGGCTTTCGCCACTGATCACAATGCGCACTGCAGACAGCAGCACAATGCTGGCAATGGCCACCAGAAGCTGGATGGCTACAGCACTGATGAACAGCCACCGCCGCCATTGGTAAGTCTTGCTGTGGGTGGATGTCAAAGCCGTGCTCCCGCTGTGAAGCGCGTGAGAGCAGCATGCAGCCTGTGCAGGCGCGCGCGCGGCGGATCGTCTGTATGGCTCAGCGGTGCTATTCGTGCACTAGGCTGTGTATATAAGTGTGTTTCAGGGCCGTTTGTCTGTACGGCAGATATCGAAGTGCAAACCATTACCAAGCCTCTCAGGAACAGCACTCAGACCCGCTGACACCACCCTTGCTCGTTGTTCACAGTCTTGTTGTCCCGCATGTACTGCCTGCGGTTTTCAGGGAAGTGTTGTCGACGCTTGATGATGGATGGCCAGCAATTCACGAAAAATGTATGCGGCATCCAGTCCAAGTGCTGCTTCCGTAATTATTTGTATCTGCGTGGAATGGCCTGTAGGGGGATGTCGCATTGTGCTGCCATCGAGGCTATGGAGTCGCAGCTTTGTGTCTGCATAAAAGCAGCGATGGCTGCATGCATTTCAGTGGCACGCATGCAGGATGTGCTGCCAGAGGCGTCTGGCATGCCCAGCAGTTGGCACAGCCGCTGGGCGAAGTGTGGCTCAAGGGCAGCCAATGCCACCCAGCCATCCTGACAGGCATAGACGCGGTAGCCGGCATGGGCGCCACCAACATCGCCGTCAGGCGTGCTCATGCCCCACTGGCAGGGCAGAGACAGCCACTGCGCAGCCTGGGCCAGTCCTGTATCCAGGCAGTGTCCGTGCCCACTCTGTGCCCGCAGCAGCAGGCTTTGCAGGACGGCTTCACTGGCCATCAATGAACCTGCCATGTCGGCAAACAGGCTGGCTGGCATATGGCCGTCATGCACCAGGCCTGCTTGAGCCTGGTAGGTCAGATCATGTCCGGCATGCGCAATCTCATCAGGTGCAGTGCTGCCAAAGATGCGCACCATGTTCAGGCGTGGGTATCGGACATGAAGCTGTGGCCAGTCCAGTCCCAGCTTGGCCAGTGCGCCTGGGCGAAAGGAGGTCAGCAGCACATCGGTCTGTGCCAGCTGCTGATGCAGCAGGGCTTGCCCTTCTTCTGTTTTGAGATTGGCCTGCAGGATGCTGATGCCGTTGTGCAGCTGTGCGTAGGCAGCTGGACTGTAGGTGTGCATGGGGTCTGCACTGGCCTCTTGCTGGGGGGCTATGGGCTCCAGTTTGGTGCATTGCGCTCCCATGAGGTGACAGCGCAGCAGTGCTGCAGGGCCGGGGAGGTTCAGCGCCAGGCTCAGAACGCGTATCCCTTGCAGGGGTTGAAAAGTGGCGGAAGGAGAAGGGCTGGTGACTTGCATGCAAGCTTTGTAGGGCCTGCGCATGCGCGTGTCTGCCGCCAAGGTGTCAGTGCATTACTTTGCCAGCAGGTGGCAGTGGGCAAAAAAGGTTCATCACGGAATGTCGGGGTAGTTGCCCCTCAAACAGAAACAGCGGTGACATTTCAAGCATGATGGTTGTGCGACCAATCAACATGCAAGAAAGCACCGCTGCATGCACAAAGATAC
>JAEZZU010000103.1 GCA_023418355.1 Pseudomonadota bacterium
AGGGCCTTTCAGACATTGCTCCCATGTACACACCTTCCCGCTGGGGCGCGTATGGCTGTCTGGCGCTGAGCATGGCGCTGGTAGGCAGCTATGTGGCGCTGTCCAAACCTCTGGCTGCACTGTTTCCTGTCCTGCTGCTGGCATGGCTGCGCTTTGGCATTGGCGGCGTCGCCATGCTGCGCTGGCTGCGCCGTGCGTCGGGTGAAGCGCCTTTGCAGGTGCGCACGCGCTGGCTGCTGTTTCTGGAGTCATTTTTCGGCAACTTTCTGTTCACGCTGTGCATGGTCACCGGCGTGAGCCTGACCAGCGCCGTGGCTGCGGGCGTGACCATGGCGGCGATTCCTGTGGCTGTGGCGGTGCTGAGCTGGGTGATTCTGCGGGAGCGCATTGCACCGCGCACCTGGGTGGCGGTTGCGCTGGCGGTAGCCGGGATTGCGCTGTACGCCTGGGCCAAGCCCGAAGATGCCGCCAGCAGCCGCAGCCCCTACGCCTGGCTGGGGCAGTTGCTGCTGCTGGCGGCCGTGCTGTGTGAGGCCACCTATGCCGTACTGGGCAAGCAGCTCACGGCCTCGGTTTCGCCCAAGCGCATCAGCGCCATCGTCAACCTCTGGGGTTTTGCGCTGACTACGCCGTTTGGCCTGTATCTGGCCTGGCAGTTTGACTTTGCCAGCATCAGCCTGCCGAACTGGGCGCTGCTGCTGTTTTATGCGCTGGCGGCCTGTGTGTGGACGGTCTGGCTGTGGATGACAGGCCTGCGCGTGGTGCCTGCCTCGCAGGCTGGGGTGTTTACGGTGATGCTGCCCGTGAGCGCTGCCGTGGTGGGTGTGGTGGCGCTGGGCGAGCCCATCACTGGCCTGCAACTGCTGGCACTGGGCATTGCGCTGCTGGGTGTGCTGGTGGCCACCTGGCCCGGCCGGCGCTAGACGCAGGACAATGCCGCCCATGGAAATTGCAAACTGGAAAAACGTGGCGGTGCTGACCAGCACCGTAGGCAGCGCGACCGATGCCGAGCGTCTGGCCCAGGCCGCCGTGCAGGCGCGTGTAGCGGCCTGTGTGCAGATCGAAGCCATCCATTCCCACTACGAATGGCAGGGCAGCCTGGAGCGCAGTGCCGAGTGGCGTCTGGTTTTCAAGACCTTGCCCGAGGCCGTGGATGGCCTGCTGGCCTGGCTGAGGGCCGAGCACCCGTATGACGTGCCGCAGCTGTTGCTGCGCACGGAAGCGGCACATCCGGACTATGCAGACTGGGTGGCAGCGCAGGTAGATGTAAAAAAGTGAGCTGCTGGCGCTGATAAAAAAAGGACTTCAGATACTTTTCTATCTGAAGTCCTTGTTATTTCAGCGCAAGGCACTATGAAGATGCTAGAAGCTTAGGCCAGCAGCGCCTGGGCAAATTCCTTGGCGTTGAAGGTTTCCAGGTCTTCCAGCTTTTCGCCCACACCGATGAAGTAGACGGGAACAGGGCGCTCCTGTGCAATCGCGGCCAGCACGCCGCCCTTGGCGGTGCCGTCCAGCTTCGTCACGATCAGGCCGGTCAGACCCAGCGCCTCGTCAAAGGCCTTGACCTGGTGCAGCGCGTTCTGGCCGGTGTTGCCGTCAATGACCAGCAGCACTTCGTGGGGGGCAGAGCCATCGGCCTTGGCCACCACGCGCTTGATCTTCTTGAGCTCTTCCATCAGGTGCAGCTGCGTAGGCAGACGGCCTGCGGTGTCCACCAGCACGACATCCTTCTTGCGCGCCTTGCCAGCGCTGACGGCGTCAAAGCTCACAGCCGCAGGGTCACCGCCGGTCTGGCTGATGATTTCCACGGTATTGCGCGTGGCCCACACGCCCAGCTGCTCGCGTGCGGCTGCGCGGAAGGTGTCGGCCGCAGCCAGCAGCACGGACTGGTTGTTGTCCGCCAGATGCTTGGTGAGCTTGCCAATCGATGTTGTCTTACCTGCGCCGTTCACGCCAGCCACCATGATGACGGTGGGCGTGTGCTCGCCGATGGTCAGTGGCTTTTCCAGCGGCTTGAGCAGGTCGGCCAGGGCATCAGCCAGCAGCGCCTTGACGGCTGCTGGATCGGTGGTCTTGGTTTCCTTGACACGGCGCTTGAGGTCGTCCAGCAGATACATGGTGGCTTTGACACCGGTATCGGCCATGAGCAGAGCGTCTTCCAGCTCTTCGTACAGGGCATCGTCAATCTTGGTGCCCGTGAATACGGAGGTGATGCTGGTGCCGGTCTTGCGCAGGCCCGCTTTCAGGCGGTCCATCCAGCTGCCGCGGTCGGCAGGCAGTGTGGGCTTGGCCTGTGGCTCTGGAGCGGGTTCAAAGGCTTCGGGCGCAGATTCGGGGCTGGAAGGAACTTCTTCCTTGCTGCTTATTCCGAAGGTATTGCGAAGCCAGCCGCCGACGGAAGCTGTCTTGGCTGCAGGGGTGAAACTGTCCTCGGCCTGGGGGGCAGAGGTCGTGGATGCGACGTTCTCAGCCTGCTCAAGCGCAGGCGTGGTGTCGGCAGATGGGGCTTTTTTCTTGAAAAAACTGAACATTGGCGGGTTCTTAGAATCCTTCATTCTATGAAACGAACTTTATCCCTCCT
>JAEZZU010000249.1 GCA_023418355.1 Pseudomonadota bacterium
AGCTCGTGGATGACCACATAGTCCAGCACAGGCAGGCGATAGTGCAGCAGCCGCCAGTTGAGCATGATGGAGCCATCTGCCTTGGCACTGCCCCAGCGCGTTCTGGCATTGGACAGGCGCAGACTGCGCCATTGCACCCCCATGGCGGGTGCGTAATGCTGCAGGCGCTCGGTCAACAGCTGGCGTGCATGGCGCAGCCACCAGGCAGCCACCACGGCACGCACCTGCTCGGCACTGGCTTGCGCATCGGCACGCAGATGCAGCACCCAGCGCTGCGGCCCAATGCTCAGCAGTTCGCCATGGCGCGGTGCCTGCGGGTGCAGGCGCAGCTGCAGCTCACCGCCCAGAAAAGGAATGCGACTGCCATCCTGCCAGCACACACGCTGCGTGCTTTCCACACGCGTGGCACGGTCGCTGAGTTTTTGCAGAATCCAGCGTGTTTTTTCCTGCAGCACGGACTCAATCACCGCCTGCGAGGCACGCAGCGGGGCTCGTACTGTCAGCCCCTGTGCACCGACTTCCAGGCCAATGCTGCGCCGGCTGCTGCGCACCAGTAAATAAGCCACGCTGACACGGTTGAGTTCTACCGTGTGCGTGGCTTGAGGGTGCAACAAAAGGGCCTGACTCACGCGGCTGTGCTGGTGCTGGAGTAGGCTTCGGGGTCCAGTCGGCGCATTTCCGACTCAATCCAGTTCTGCACTTCCGCCATCAGCTCTTCGTGCTTGCGGCCGGTGCTGTCAATCATGGGGCCGATGGACACATCCACCACGCCAGGCTTTTTCACAAAGGACTTGCGGGGCCAGCACTTGGCCGAGGTCACGGCAATCGGCACCACAGGCACACCGGTCATGATGGCCAGACGGGTCGCACCCGTCTTGTACTCGCCCACCTCGCCACGTGCCACACGCGTGCCTTCGGGGAACATGATGACCCAGATGCCTTGCGCCAGCAGGCGCTTGCCCTGCTCCACCACTTTGTGGAAGGCGCGCGAGCCGTGCTTGCGGTCGATGTGGATCATGTCCAGGCTGCCAATGGACCAGCCAAAGAAGGGAATGCTCAGCAGTTCCTTCTTGAACACATAGGCCAGCGCGCGGGGCATGATGGCAGGCATCAGGAAGGTTTCATAGGTGGACTGGTGCTTGCACAGCAGCACCACGCCTTGCTGGCTGTCAGTGGGCAGGTTTTCCATGCCCTGCACGCGGTACTTCACACCGCAGAACCAGCCAGCGCTGTCCACGCTGAGCTTGAGCCAGGCGCGTGCAATCTTCCAGCGTGCAGCAGGCGAGCCGCCACACACGCGCACCAGCAGAATCAGCAAGGTGTAGGGGATAACAGTGATGCTCATCCACAGCAGGTGGATCAAGGAGCGAATAAACAGCATGAAACAGTCCTAAAAATGGAGCCAGGTGCCTGGCAAAGCCTTAATCCGCGGCAGCGTCTGCCACGGGCAGCTGGGCATCCGGAGCCAGCGCATCGGCCAGCGCCTTCCAGCCTTCGTACTGAGGCACATTCTGCCCAAGGCTTTCAGGCCATGCAGCCGGTGTGACCCGCAGCCCGACCACATGGGCCCCCATGGCCTGACCGGCTTGCAGATGTCTGGGGTCCTGACCGATCACCCAGACCTCGTGTGGCTCTGCGCCATAGCGGTGGGCGATCTGCTGCAGCATGCCGGGCGCAGGTATGCGGCAGGTGCAAGCGTCTTCAGGGGTGTGGGGACAAAAGAAAACCGCCTCGATGCGCGCGCCCACTGCAGCCATTTCCCGCTGCATGCGCAGATGAATGGCGTTGAGCTCATTCACATCAAAGCTGCCACGCCCGATACCGGGCTGGTTGGTGGCCAGCGTGACCTGCCAGCCCGCACGGTTGAGCTGCGCGACGGCGTCCAGCACGCCCTCCTGCGGCTTCCAGTCCTTGAGTGCCACGATGGAATTCTCACCCTCGTCATTGAGAGTGCCTATACGATCCAGAATGGCTAGCTTCATATGTAGAGCGCAGGAAATGCAGCAAATGTGCACATGATAAGAGCGGCGTTAGCTGGCGATCAATGCCGCCGTTAACAGCCGCTCTCAAATTGCAGGGACTTTAGGCCCCGGTCCAGCGGCGCAGCGCCAGACTTGCGTTCGTGCCGCCAAAGCCAAAGCTGTTGGACAGCACCGTGGTCAGCTGCGCGTCACGCGTCTTGGTGACCAGAGGCATGTCGCCCAGTGCAGGATCAGGTGTTTCCACGTTAACCGAACCAGCGATAAAGCCCTTGTTCAGCATGATCAGGCAGTAGATGGCTTCCTGCACGCCGGTGGCGCCCAGCGAGTGGCCAGTCAGCGACTTGGTGGACGAGAAAGGAGGCACCTTGTCACCAAACAGCTTTTGCATGGCGCGCACTTCCTGCATGTCGCCCACGGGGGTCGATGTGCCGTGCGTGTTGATGTAGTCGATGGGGCCGTCTACGGTTTCCATGGCCTGCTGCATGCATGCCACAGCGCCGTCGCCCGAGGGGGCCACCATGTCTTCACCGTCCGAAGTCGCACCAAAGCCGACCACTTCGGCCAGGATGTTGGCACCACGGGCCAGTGCGTGTTCCAGGCTTTCCAGCACCACGGCACCACCGCCACCGGCGATCACAAAGCCGTCACGGTTGGCATCGTAGGCACGCGAAGCTTTCTCAGGGGTCTCGTTGTACTTGCTGGACATGGCACCCATGCCGTCGAACAGCAGCGACATGCCCCAGGACAGCTCTTCACCACCGCCGGCAAACATCACATCCTGCATGCCCCAAGCAATCTGCTGCGCCGCAGCGCCAATGCAGTGCGCCGAAGTCGAGCATGCCGAAGTGATGGAGTAGTTGATGCCCTTGACCTTGAAGTTGGTTGCCAGGCAGGCCGACACGGTCGAGCTCATGCAGCGTGTGACCTGGTAGGGGCCTACGCGGCGAATGCCTTTTTCACGCAGCGTGTCTGCCGCTTCAATCTGGTTGGCAGGAGAACCGCCACCCGAGCCCATGATCAGGCCGGTGCGAGCGTTGCTC
Organism: Pseudomonadota bacterium; assembly: GCA_023418355.1. Classification (GTDB taxonomy): domain Bacteria; phylum Pseudomonadota; class Gammaproteobacteria; order Burkholderiales; family Burkholderiaceae_C; genus Comamonas. Next base: position 3,023 of record JAEZZU010000249.1, read on the forward strand.
ACCATTTCAGGCGTCAGACCAGCCTGGGCAATAGCGTCTTCCAGAGCGATCTGCGCGTAAGCTGCAGCATCTCCCATGAAGCGCAACTGCTTGCGGTCGATGCGCGCTTCCACGTCGATCTCGGGGATGCCGGCAACCTGGCTGCGCATGCCCAGTTCGGTGAACTGGGGCATGGCCTTGATGCCGGAGCGGCCTTCGCGCAGCGAAGTCTCTACCGTCGCCAAATCATTACCAATGCACGAGACAATGCCCGCACCCGTGATCACTACGCGTTTTTTCATGCCGCAGTCCCTTGACCGTCACCCTCGCGCAGGAACAGGCCCACGCGCAGGTCGTTGGCTACATAGATTTCCTTGCCATCTGCAAACAAGCGTGCATCGCCAATGGCCATGTTCAGCTTGCGCTTGATGACGCGCTTGATATCGATTTCATAGCGCACCAGCTTCACGTCAGGGCCGACTTCGCCGGTGAACTTCACTTCGCCAGCGCCCAGGGCACGACCACGGCCGGGCAGCTGCAGCCAAGTCAGATAAAAGCCGATCAATTGCCACATGGCATCCAGCCCCAGGCAGCCAGGCATGACGGGATCGCCCTGAAAGTGGCACTTGAAGAACCACAGGTCAGGGTTGACATCCAGTTCAGCCACGATCTTGCCCAGACCATGCGCGCCACCATCAGCATCGATGTGGGTGATGCGGTCAAACATCAGCATGGGAGGCAGGGGCAGACGCCCGCTGTCGGGCTTGAACAACTTACCTTCACCAGAAGCGATCAGTTGTTCGTAGGAAAAAGATTCAGCCATTTTTCTAACTTGCTTGACAGTGGGTGAACCCACTGCTTTGGTTTCTCGTGTGTGTAATCGCGACAGTGTATATGTGCTGCGCACAGCCGCACATTATGGAATGTCCACAGGGGATTTTGAGAAGAAAGATCCGGCGATCTTCCCACAAGGTCGCAATCACACCCCAATGCTCAATTTTTCTTGTGTTGCCAAACACACAAAGCGATGACTGCAACACAGCACAGCCACAGCGGCCACAGGCCCCATCGCGACACCCAGCGAGCAAAAGGCGTCACCTCATCACGACCCTGCACCTGCGCCAGCAGCACGCCCTGGGTCACAGCAGGCAAGGCAGCAGTCACTACACCCCGGTGATCAATCACTGCGGTAGCGCCAGTGTTGGTGGCCCGCAGCATGGGGCGCTCAAACTCCAGCGCACGCATGCGGCTGATCTGCAAATGCTGGTCAATGGCAACGCTGTCACCAAACCACGCAATATTGCTGACATTGACAAAGACCGTGGGAGCATGGGCCTCATCGCGAAAATGCACGCCCAGTTCTTCGCCAAACAAGTCTTCGTAACAAATATTGGGGGCCCAGCGCTCGCCATGCCAGAACATGGAAGGCTGCCCCAGACTGCCTCGCCGGAAGTCGCCCAATGGAATTTCCATCATGCGCACAAACCAGTGAAACAGCGGCGGAATGAACTCACCAAAAGGCACGAGGTGCTGCTTGTCGTAGCGATATTCTGTCATTTCCCCGGGCATCCAGCCGATGACGGAATTGCTATAGCCCTGCGCTTCGTCGCCCAAAGGAATGCCAATCAGCGCAGCAGAACGACTTTCGGGCATGCGATAGGTCTGCTCGATGGCCTCCAGATAGCCATACGGCAGCTGCTGCGGCAGCAGGGGCAAGGCGGTTTCCGGAGCAACAACCATGGTGGCAGGCGCCTGGAGCAGCTGATTGCCATACCACTGCAAGGCCTGAACCACACCAGAGCCTGGCATAAATTTTTCATCTTGTGGAATATTGCCTTGCAGTAAGGCCACATCAACCGCAGTACGTCCTGACAGTTGCTGCGCCTGCTGCTGGCTGAACCAGGCACCGCCAAGCAGCACACCAAACACTGCTGCAGCAGCCAGCGCCACCTTGGGGCGCTGCGCCAGCGTACGCAGCTGCACGATTGCCATGGCCAGCAAGGCCGCTACCGCCCCTGTGCCATACACGCCAACCCAGCGAGGCAGTGCAGACAAAGGCCCGTCCACATGGGCATAGCCAATCGCGCCCCAGGGGAAGCCCGTCCACAAAGTGCCACGCGCCAGCTCACCCAGCGTCCAGCAGGCAGCGAACAGGCATACGGCTTGCCAGCCCGGCCGCGCCCAGCGACGCCATAAGGCCATCAGGATCGCGTAGTAGCTGCCCAGAAACGCGGCAAGCGCCAAGACGGCCAGCACTGCCAGCACGGCAGGCAAGCCGCCATAGGTGTGCATGGAAATAAACAGCCACCAGAACGTGGCGGACAGCCAGGCCGTAGCAAACAGACCACCAAACCATGCGGCCTGCTTGCTGCTGCGGCAATGCTGCAGCGCCGCGCACAGCACACACAGCGCCAGCACCTGCAGCCACCACTGCGGCTGCCCACTCCATGGCAAAGCCAGCGCAAACGCCTGCAGTGCACCGGCCAGCAGCAAAGCCAGCGGCCACAGCCAGCGGGCCTTGTGCTGCATCATGCCCTTGGGGTCAAGGGCAGCGCTCATGCGGCCTCGCTGTGTCCATTGGGCAGGCGCGTCACCTGGAACCAGCGCACGGCACCGCCCTTGGCGTGCAGCACCACAAAGCGCAGGTTTTCGGCTTCAAAGACTTCCCCGCGCTTGGGCAGATGCCCCATGGCATGGCTGATCCAGCCGCCAATGGTTTCAAAGTCTTCGGCATCATCCTGTGCGAACCGTACCCCAAAGGCTTCCTCTACCAGCTCCAGCGAGGTCTGCCCCGCCACGCGGTAGGTATCGTCCGCCAGTGCAAAGATGTCGCCGTTTTCTTCGGGGATATCGAACTCATCTTCAATCTCGCCGACGATTTCTTCCAGCACGTCTTCCATGGTGACCAGGCCCGCCACTTCACCAAATTCATCAATCAGGATGCTCATGTGGTGGCGGTTGGTGCGGAACTCGCGCAGCAGGTCGTACAAGCCCTTGGTTTCAGGCACAAACGATACCGGGCGCAGCAAGGCGCGCACATGCAGTGTGGGGGAGCGCTGGAGCTTGAGCAGATCCTTGGCCATCAGAATGCCAATGATGTTGCCCCTGTCGCCTTCATAGACGGGAAAGCGCGAGTGCCCATCGCGAATGACCTGGCCCAGCAGCTCGTCATACGGCGCGTTGATGTCCAGCACATCCATCTTGGGTGCGGGCACCATGATGTCGGCGGCCGTGCGGTCTGCCATGCGCAGCACGCCTTCGAGCATGACACGGGCGTCGGTGCCGATGACCTGATTGTCTTCAGCCTCGGCCAGGGTTTCGATCAGTTCATCCTTGGAATCCAGGCCTGGATGGATGAACTCGATGATTTTTTGGAGGAAAGTACGCTTATCTTCGCGCTCAGCGTGGCGCGCAGGATGCGGGTCTGACACAGTTTTTCAGTGCAGGACATGCCGTTATGAACAGGGCCTCAAGGATAGCGGATTCTGTTGTGCGGGCAATGGCAGGCAGCACATCACCCCGGCAGGGGCATATTTAAGCCATCGCCCCTCAAGGTGAGGACTGGTGCCGCCCTTCACGCACGCCCTGGCGGATTTCCTGCACATCGGCCAGGATGGTCCAGAACTGCTTGGCCTGTTTCTTGTACTGGTAGTCCACCTCGGCCACCTGGTTGTTCCACATTTCAGAAATACGGCTGTCCAGACTGGGCTCGGGCAGCTGCAGATAGGCCTCGGACTCCGTGCCGTCGCGGCGTACACGGGCACCTGCATTGCGGGCAATCTTGAGCATGGCTGTGTTTTCGCTCAGCGCGTGGATGAACATCATGTTCACCCCCTTGTTACGCGAGTGCAGCATGGCCCGCGCGAACAGCCGTGTGCCCAGCCCCAAGCCACGCGCGGTCTTGAGCACCGACACCCCAAACTCCGCGCAGTTGCGGTGCTCGGCCAGATCGGTATAGGCCAGGTGCGCCATGGCAATCAACTCCAGGCGGCGGTTGAAGATGCCAAAGATATCGTCGCGCTCGAAATTGAGGCTGTCGGCATAGCGTGCCACCTGTTCGTCATTGGCGGCGTAGCCAAAGCGCAGGTAGCGATCACCTTCATCGAGCTTGAGCAAGTGGGCACGGATGCGCGCGCGGTGGCGCTCGGACAGTTCACGAATTGGCACCAGTGCAGGCACATTGCGCTTGGCCGACGAGCGGCGCAGCAACTCCCTGCCTGCTTTCCAGGGCTTGGTAATCCAGCGGATCAGCTCAGTCATGGATGAATTCCTCTGCAAGCGGCGGCGTCAGGGTTGCGAGTGAGGCGGCGACATTTCCTGCGGGCATGGCACGCAACCCTAGGGTTTTCCATTACTGCATTGCAACATAAAACCGCTGCTTCGTCGCGTGGCGCGCACCATGTCAGCCCATATTACGCACAGAACATGGCTTTTGCACCACAGAAAAACCAACAGCACCCGCAGGTGCTGTCATCCCAGATGCAGAAAACTTCAAAAGAAATAGCTGCCAGCGCTTGATAAACAGACGTTTGAGATAGATTTAATTCTCAAATGCTTGATTGATCAGCGCTGCACGCTCTCTTTTTTAGACGGGCACCGAAGTGGTGGCCTTGACGCGGTCCAGCACAAAGCTGGTCTTGCAGTCCGACACGCTGGGGTGCTTGAGCAAGGTTTCCATGATGAAGCGGCTGTAGTGCTGCATGTCAGCCACCACCACGCGCAGCAGATAGTCCATTTCGCCAGTCAGCGATGCGCATTCCACCACCTCGGGCCAGCCCTGCACGCTTTGCTTGAAGGCATCCATGGGATTGCGCTTGTGGGTTTCCGTGCTTTTTTCCAGGCGCACGTTCAGGTAAGCCGTCAGACCCAGACCGACTTTTTCAGGCGGCACCAGCGCCACATAACGCTCAATCACGCCTGCCTCTTCCAGGCGTTTGACACGACGCAGCACAGCACTGGGCGATAGCCCCACCTGCTCGCCAATCACGTCGTAGGTTTCACGTCCATTTTCTTGCAAGCGGCGCAAAATGGACCGATCCAGCTTATCGAGGTTATGTTCAGTGCTCATGAGTCATGATTTTATGCACGCTGCAACTCATATATAAGACTTAGGAGCGCGTTTTTTTCAAACAAAGCGCCATCCAGCGCAAAACACCGCCTCCAAGCAAACCCTTGACACCGGGAAAAGCCCCATTCATGCCACGCCGTGGCCGCCTCAACAATGGTCCATCCCACCATGCACGACGAAAGGGACTGATATGGACCGTCTGTGGCTCAAGCACTATCCCGCCGGTGTTCCCCATGAGATTGACACCAGCATCTACCGCTCCGTCGTAGATCTGCTGGAAGAATCCATGCAGAAATATGCGGATCAGCCTTTCAGCGTCTGCATGGATGTGTGGATGAGCTACCGGGAGCTGGAGCAGCGCTCACGTCAGCTGGCCGCCTGGCTGCAAAGCCTGCAGTTGGAACCCGGTGCCCGCGTGGCCATCATGCTGCCCAATATTCCGCAGTTTGCCGTGACCATGGCGGCCGTCCTGCGCGCGGGCTACACCTGCGTCAACGTCAATCCGCTCTACACCGCGCGCGAGCTGGAGCACCAGCTCCGGGACTCGGGCGCCACGGCCATCGTGATTCTGGAGAACTTTGCCCACACCCTGGCCGAGGTGCTGCCGCGCAGCGGCATCAAGCACATCTGCCTGACCGCCATGGGCGATCTGCTGGGACCGGTCTATGGCAGCTGGATCAGCTTTGCCGTGCGGCATCTGGCCAAGATGGTGCCTGCGTTTGAGCTGCCACTCAAAGGCTGCACGCTGACCCCTTTCAAGACCGCACTGTCACGCGGCGAGCACCTGCGCCTGGCACGTCCCAAGCTAGACCACGACAGCATTGCCTTCCTGCAGTACACCGGCGGCACCACCGGCCTGGCCAAGGGTGCGGTGCTGACACACCGCAACATCATTGCCGCCACGCTGCAGGCTGAGGCCTGGTTTGCACCGGCCTATGAAGGGCGCACCGACATGCGCAAGCTGCACGGCATTGCCGCGCTGCCGCTCTACCACATCTTTGCGCTGACGCTGCTGCTGCTCACCCTGCGCCAGGGCTCCAGCCTGAGTCTGATTCCCAACCCGCGCGACATCCCCAAGTTCGTCGCCGTGCTGCGCAAGCGGCCCTTTCACACGCTGCCGGCCGTCAACACCTTGTTCAATGCCCTGCTGCAGAACGAGCAGTTCCGCCAGATTGACTTTTCCTCGCTAGCCGTCACGCAGGCGGGTGGCATGGCTGCTTCCGAAGGTACAGCCCTGCAATGGCAGAAAGTCACGGGCAAGGTCATGGTGGAAGGCTGGGGCATGAGCGAGACCTGCGCCATCGGCACCAACAACCCGGTCAATGCCACCACCTTCAGCGGCACGATTGGCCTGCCACTGCCCAGCGTGGACATCGCCATCAAGGATGACGACGGCAACGACCAGCCGATTGGCACTGCGGGCGAGATCTGCATCCGCGGCCCGAACGTGATGCAGGGCTACTACAACCAGCCCCAGGAAACCGCCAAGGCGTTTACCGCAGACGGCTACCTGCGCACCGGCGATATTGGTGTGATGGACGAAAACGGCTACACCAAGCTGATCGACCGCAAGAAGGACATGATTCTGGTCAGCGGCTTCAACGTCTATCCGAACGAGCTGGAAAACGTGATTTCGCTCTGCCCGGGCGTGCTCGAGTGCGCCGCCGTGAGCGTGCCTGATGAGCATTCGGGGGAAGCCATCAAGGTATTTGTGGTGCGCAGCGACCCCAGCCTGACGGAAGACCGTCTGCTGCGCTACTGCCACGAACATCTGACCGGCTACAAGCGCCCCAAGTACATCGAGTTCCGCGACGAACTGCCCAAGACCAATGTGGGCAAGATTTTGCGCCGCGCGCTGCGCGACAACCCGGCCGCACCACCTGCACCACCCCATTGAAGATGCAGCACACCACAACCACTCCGGGCCTCTGGCCCGGTATGTTTTTTCTGGAGCGAGGCTGGCTCTCGGCCAACAACATCCTTTTTCTGGATGCCGATGCAGCCACCATCGTCGATACCGGCTACTGCACCCATGCCGAGCAGACGCTGGCACTGCTGCGCAGCACCATGGGCGATCGACCGCTCACGCGCATTCTGAACACCCACCTGCACAGCGACCACTGCGGCGGCAATGCCGCACTGCAGGCCGCATGGCCCGAGGTGCAGACCTGGATTGCGCCGGGGCAGGCGCAGCATGTGGCCCGCTGGAACCCGGAGGCACTGAGCTACATCCCCAGCGGGCAGGAATGCCCACGCTTTACGGCCCAGCATGTGCTGCAGCCGGGCACGGAGATCACCCTCGGCGGTCGCCCATGGCAGATCCATGCTGCGCCGGGTCATGACCCGCACTCCATCATCCTGTTCGAGCCGCAGTGGCGCCTGCTGATCTCGGCCGATGCGCTCTGGGAAAACGGCTTTGGCGTGGTGTTTCCGGAAATCGAGGGCATGCATGCCTTTGAGGAAGTGGCTGCGACGCTCGACGTGATTGAGGCCCTGCAACCGGCCCTCGTGCTGCCCGGCCATGGGCCCATGTTCAACGATGCAGCCACCGCGCTGGCTACGGCACGCCGGCGGCTGCAGCAGTTCATACAGCACCCCGAGCGCCATGCGCGCTACGCCGCCAAGGTACTGCTCAAATACAAATTGCTGGAATGGCAGCAGCTGCCACTGACGCAGGTGTGGGCCTGGTGCGCACAGACACCCTATATGGGCATGCTGCACGAACGCTATTTCGCGACCCAGCCCTTGCAGGCATGGCTGGATGCGCTGGTGCAGGAGCTGGTGGACAGCAGGGCCGCCGCGCTGGAGTTGCTCGACGGCACGCCTGTATTGATGAACCGTTAACTGGAAGGGGCGTGCTGGCCCCCATCCCTGCCTTCCCCCAGAGG
>JAEZZU010000165.1 GCA_023418355.1 Pseudomonadota bacterium
GTGCGGCGAGCGCTTTTTACGCCCAGATCCACCAAGGTGATCACGCACCCCATGATGAAGAGCACGATCTCGGGGTAGATCGAAAGCCAGCTGATGTTGTCAATCATCTCAATCTCTCAGTTCAGTCTGGTCAAGGAAGCTTGGATTGGGCGACATGCTTGAGCAGCTCAGCCACCGAGGGGTCCATGACATCAGTGAAAGGCTTTGGATACAAGCCCATGTACAGCACGGCCACAGCCAGGATCGCGAGGATCAGGAACTCGCGGCAGCCGATGTCCTGCAGATTCTTGACGTTGTCGTTGGTCACAGGACCCAGGTACACACGCTTGTACATCCACAGGGTGTAGGCAGCGCCGAAGATCAGCGCAGTCGCTGCCATCAGACCAACCCAGAAGTCATACTGCACAGCACCCAGAATCACCATCCACTCGCCAACGAAGCCGGCCGTAGCTGGCAGACCGCAGTTGGCCATGGCAAACAGCAGCGCAAAGGCAGCGAACTTGGGCATGGTGTTGACCACACCGCCGTAGGAAGCGATTTCACGCGAGTGCACACGGTCGTACAGCACGCCGATACACAGGAACATGGCAGCCGACACAAAGCCGTGGGCAATCATCTGCACGATGCCACCGGCCACGCCAATCTCGTTGAAGATGAAAAAGCCCAGCGTCACAAAGCCCATGTGTGCCACGGACGAATAAGCCACCAGCTTCTTCATGTCCTTTTGCACCAGTGCCACCATACCCACGTAGATCACGGCAATCAGGGACAGCGCAATGATCAGGCCCGCCCATTCACGCGATGCGTCAGGAGCGATAGGCAGCGAGAAACGCAGGAAACCGTAGGCACCGAGCTTGAGCATGATGGCTGCCAGCACGGCAGAACCACCTGTAGGCGCTTCCACGTGCACGTCTGGCAACCAGGTGTGTACGGGGAACATGGGCACCTTCACCGCAAAGGCAGCGAAGAAGGCAAAGAACACCAGCGTCTGAGGCAGCATGCCCAGAGGCAGCTTGTGCCAGGTCTGGATGTCAAAGCTGCCGCCCGACACGTTGTACAGGTAGATCACGGCCACCAGTGTGAGCAGCGAGCCCAGCAAGGTGTACAGGAAGAACTTGAACGCGGCGTAGATGCGGTTGGGCCCCCCCCAGATACCAATGATGAGGTACATGGGGATCAGCGTGGCTTCGAAGAACACGTAGAACAGCAGGCCGTCCAGTGCTGCGAACACGCCAATCATCAGACCCGACAGGATCAGGAAGGCGCCCATGTACTGGTTCACACGCTCTGTGATGCTTTCCCAGGAGGTCAGCACCACGATGACGGTGATAAAGGCAGTCAGAGGCACGAACCAGAACGACAGACCATCGAGACCCAGGTGGTAGTGGATATTGAAGCGTTCAATCCACAGCATCTTTTCGACGAACTGCATGTTCGCCGAAGAGGTATCAAAGCCCGTGTACAGCGGGATCGTGACCAGCAAGCCCAGGATGGAGCCGATCAGCGCGACCCAGCGCACAGCACGTGCGCAGGAATCTTTGCCGAAGGCCAGCAACAGAACACCAAAGACAATTGGCGTCCAAATGGCAAGACTCAACAAACCCATTTTTGTTCTTCCTTACTTGTTGAGCCACACGAAGTAGGTCATGAGCGCAAAGATGCCCAGAATCATGACCAACGCGTAGTGGTAGATGTAACCAGACTGGAGCCAGCGGATCACCGAAGCAATCTTGCCCACCAGCTTCCACGAACCATTCACAACAACGCCGTCAATCAGTGCCTGGTCGCCAACCTTCCAGAACACCGTACCGAAGCAGCGCGCACCGCGTGCAAAGACATTTTCGTAGACCCAGTCCACACCGTACTTGCCTTCCAGCACCTGGTACAGACCAATCTTCTTGCTCACGGCCATGACGGCGGCAGGAATCTCAGGCTTGACCATGTAGCACACATAGGACACAGCCACACCAGCCAGAGCCAGCCAGAAAGGAGCTGTCTGGAAACCGTGCAGAGCCATGGCCAGCCAGCCGTGGATGTTTTCTGCCAGGTAGGCCATTGCAGGGTGCTTAGCCGCATCGACGTAGATCACGCCCTTGAAGAAGTCACCGAACAGCATGGGCATCAGCGCCATCGCACCGATCACCACCGAAGGGATCGCCAGCAGCAGCAGAGGACCTGTCACCACCCATGGAGATTCATGGGGCTTGGCATCGTGGCCATGGCCGTGGTCATCGTGCGCGTGATGGTCGTCGTGGTGCGCATCGGGGTTCTGGTCATAGCGCTCCTTGCCGTGGAATACCAGCCAGTACAGACGGAAGGAGTAGAACGCGGTGATGAACACGCCAGTCAGCACGGCAAAGGTTGCAAAGCCGGAGGCAGGCAGGTTGGAGGCATGCACCGCTTCAATGATGGCGTCCTTGGAGTAGAAGCCAGAGAAGAACGGTGTACCGATCAGTGCCAGATTACCCAGCAGGAAGGTGATCCAGGTGATAGGCATGTACTTGCGCACGCCACCCATCCAGCGAATGTCCTGGTTATGGTGCATGCCCATGATCACGGAACCAGCCCCGAGGAACAGCAGTGCCTTGAAGAAGGCGTGGGTCATCAGGTGGAACACAGCCACGGAGTAAGCAGAAGCGCCCAGCGCCACAGTCATGTAGCCCAGCTGAGACAGCGTGGAGTACGCAATCACGCGCTTGATGTCGTTCTGGATGATGCCCAGGATACCCATGAACAGGGCTGTGATGGCACCGATCACCAGGATGAAGTTCAGTGCCACATCCGACAGCTCATACAGCGGCGACATGCGCGAGACCATGAAGATACCAGCCGTCACCATGGTCGCAGCGTGAATCAGCGCCGAGATGGGGGTAGGACCTTCCATGGAGTCTGGCAGCCAGGCATGCAGCGGGAACTGCGCCGACTTGCCCATGGCACCGATGAACAGGCAGATCGCCGTCACGGTCACCAGCGACCACTCGGTACCAGGCATGGCCAGCAGCGAGAACTCAGGCAGCTTGGCGAAGATCTCGTTGTAGTTCAGGCTGCCGGTGTATGCCGCGATCAGGCCAATACCCAGAATGAAGCCAAAGTCACCCACACGGTTGACCAAGAAGGCCTTCATGTTGGCAAAAATCGCCGTAGGCTTCTTGTAGTAGAAGCCGATCAGCAGGTAGGACACCAGACCCACTGCTTCCCAGCCGAAGAACAGCTGCAGCAGGTTGTTGCTCATCACCAGCATCAGCATGGAGAAGGTGAAGAGCGAGATGTAGGAGAAGAAACGGTTGTAGCCGTCGTCCTCAGCCATGTAGCCCATGGTGTAGATGTGCACCATCAGCGACACAAAGGTCACCACACACATCATCATGGCTGTGAGGGAGTCGATCATGAAACCGACTTCCATCTTCAGATCGCCCACGGTCATCCACTCATAGATGGTGGCGTTGAAGCTGGCACCTTCAAACACCACAGCCTTGAACACCAGAGCCGAGAGGATGAAGGAAAGCAGCACACCCAAAATGGTGAGCGAGTGGCTGACGCCACGACCGAACTTGTTACCGCCAAAGGCGGTACCGAATATGCCTGCCAGTACAGAGCCCGCCAGCGGGGCCAGCGGTACTGCCAAGAGCATGGATGCAGAAAGTGTTTGACTCATTCTTCAAAACCTTGCTAATACCGGCCACTCAACCCTTGAGGGTGTCGAGATCTTCCGCATTGATACTGGACTTGTTACGGAACAGCAGCACCAGGATGGCCAGGCCAATCGCCGATTCCGCAGCCGCAACCGTCAGGATGAAGAACACAAACACTTGGCCATGCATATCGCCCAGATAGTGCGAGAAGGCCACAAAGTTGGTGTTGACTGCCAGCAGCATGAGTTCGATACACATCAGCAGGACGATCAGGTTCTTCCGGTTCAGAAAGATCCCGATCACCGAGATGGCGAACAACATCGCTCCCAGCGTCAGAAAATGCCCAAGTGTGAGCGTCATTTTTTCTCCTCCACGGCCTCTGGCGCAGACTCAGCAACTGGCGCGGGCTTGGTCGCTTCCATCTTCACGATGGTCAGACGATCCTCTGCACGCACACGTACCTGAACGGCTGCGTTGATGGCTTTATTGATGTCGTTGCGCTTGCGCAGCGTCAGCGCAATGGCTGTGATCATCGCAACCAGCAGCAGGACTGCTGCGATTTCGACGGGGTACAGGTACTCGGTGTACAGCAGACGACCCAGAGCCTGTGTGTTGGAGTAAGGCAGAACATCACCCTGGCTGTTGAGCAGTGCTGCAACAGGCTTGGCCTCGTCCACGGTGCCAAAGCCAGCCATCAGCACCAGTGCCATTTCCAGCGCAACCAGTGCGCCGATGAAGGCGGCCACAGGGAAATGCTTCCAGAAGCCCTGACGCACGCGGTCGATGCGGATGTCCAGCATCATCACCACGAACATAAACAGCACCATCACCGCGCCCAGATAGACCACTACCAGGGCAATGCCCAGGAATTCAGCCTTGAGCAACAACCAGATGCCTGCCGCCTGCGAGAACGCAAGAATCAGATTCAGCACGGCATGCACAGGATTGCGCGCCGTGATGACTCGGAAGGCAGCAAACAGCATCACCGCCGAGAAGAGATAGAAGAAACCAGTTTTGGCGTCCATGATTCGAATCTTTCTGGATCAGGAGCCGCTTTAGCGGTACTTGGCATCGGCTGCCTTGGAAGCAGCGATGTCGGCTTCATAACGGTCACCCACAGCCAGCAACATGTCCTTGGTGAAGTACAGGTCGCCACGTTTTTCGCCGTGGTATTCAAAGATCTGCGTTTCCACGATCGAGTCGACCGGGCAGCTCTCTTCGCAGAAACCGCAGAAGATGCACTTGGTCAGGTCGATGTCGTAACGCGTGGTGCGACGCGAACCGTCGTCACGCACCGCAGACTCAATCGTGATCGCCATGGCAGGGCACACGGCTTCGCACAGCTTGCAGGCAATGCAGCGCTCTTCACCGTTTTCATAACGACGCAGTGCGTGCAGGCCACGGAAGCGTGGCGACAGAGGTGTCTTCTCTTCAGGGAACTGGATGGTCACACGGGGTGACAAAGCCTTGCGGCCCGTCAGAGCCATGCCCTTGAACAGTTCCCAGAGCATGAAGCTCTTGAAGAAATCCTTGATGGAGAAAGGTGTAGCAGCAACAGCAGCCATTGGTGTCCCCGCTTAATTCCAAATATTCCAAGGCGAGTGCAGCCATGCACCCACGATGACCAGCCACACCAGCGTGACAGGGATAAAGATCTTCCAGCCCAGACGCATGATCTGGTCATAACGGAAGCGAGGGAATGTGGCGCGGATCCAGATAAACAGACTCACCACAATTGCCGTCTTCAGCGCCAGCCAGATCCAGCCGGGGATGAAGGACA
>JAEZZU010000366.1 GCA_023418355.1 Pseudomonadota bacterium
AAGCAAAACCGACCTGCTCGATGGAGCCGCCACACCAGAAATTGGCAGCCCATCGAAGCTGTCGCCTTGAACCCAGAAAGGGCCGAAAGCATTACGCAAAAAATACATCTAGCGGCATAAATGACGCAACAACTATCTTGACATGTACCGCAGAGGTGTAGGTCAATGGATGGGATTAATTTCTAATAGAGTTTTGTATATAGGAAATTATAAAAACAAATATTTTCCAACATCTTGTTCCATTCAAGATCACTGACATCTACATTTATTCTTTCTCTCTCGTATAGATCCTCTGGTTTTGATAGCGTTTTATTTGATATATAGTTGAAACCTCTTTCGGTGGAGAATTTTTTTATCCAGAAATAGTCATTAGATATGCACTGAAGATTTGACGCTAAATATTCAATGGTTTTGGTGCTTGTTTGAATATTAAAAGGGTAAATGTCAGGCGTAAAATTTAAACCGGCATAAGAGTTTTTGTATATCTCTGGGATTTCATGTCTATTTAGCTTCCCTGTGAATGTTATGTTTTTATATTTAGCAAGGTGAGACCTTGTTTTTGTGTCAATAGCTCCAATTACACATAATTTGAATCCAATTTGGGCAAGCCTTTGAATTTCTTGGATAAGACCTTTGCGACCTGAAATGCTTCCGCAATAGATAATATCAAAATATGGATTTTTGGTAGGCGCTTGATAAAATTCAGCATCTATTCCCATATCTCTATGGAGGCAAGGGATTTTATCATTAAAATGGAAAATTTTTTCTAAATTTGAATTAAGAAATATTCTGGCGTCAGGCTTGCAGTTGAGATGTTTTTTTATAAGATCTTTTATATTTGCCAAAGGAGGTGTGGATAAACTCTGATATTCATGAATCTCAATACATTTGCCTTCTGTTTTATTCTTTTTAAGTCCTAAAAAATAAATGTTTAAGTCATTGTTAGGGTCTGGGTTCTCAGATAGCTGTACCTCAATTCCCTTTTGTGTTAAATATTTTTCATAGGCATATGCCTCAGGGGTGTAACTGATTTTATTGATAGTGATTCCTATTTTCATAGTTATGATTAAATTTCAAGCATTAGATATTTTTAGAGTTTATAAAATGATATAGGTGTTGATTTTGTTTTTTTGAGTCAAAATGTTTTTTTGATATTAAGATGCTGTTTTTGCTGAATATTTTTATTTTTTCTTTTTCTTTGATCATTTGTAAAATTTTTTCTGTAAGCGCAGAGGTGTCGTAAGGTGGGATTAGAAAGCCATTTTCGTTGTGCATGACGGTTTCCTTGCAGCCAGGGACATCTGTAGTAATCACCGCTCTTCCGCAAGCCATAGCCTCTTGCGTGCTGCAAGGCACACCTTCACGGTAGGAAGGTAAGACAAAGACACTGGACTTTGCAATCCACTCCTGCACATTGTCTACATGGCCCGGATGGATGATGATGTTTGCTTGTTTGTAGTAGTCCAGATCGCTTTGAGAGAGGCTGCTTGGGTTATCTTTGTCGATAGTACCCAAGACGATAAATTCAACTTCTGGGTGCTGTTTCTTGACAATCTCCGCTGCTTGAAGAAATTCAAAAATACCTTTTTCTGCCAGCAAACGGCCAATAAATAAGAAACGTATGGGGTCGAGAGAGGGCAGGGTGGGTTTGAATTTTTCTAGGTTAACGCCAATACCACCTAGAATTTGCACATCTTTTACTTTAATTTTGTGCTTTTCAATTAGGTCAACTGGGTCATCTGGGTTGAGAAAAATGATTCTATCCAGATATCTGAAAGATAGCTTGTACAATAAAATCTGTACTGCGCGAACCAGTTTTTTCTTCAAACTTTCTTTTTTATGTGGTGGCTCTGGCGTAAAGGCATAGCCCAAACCTTCCAGCATGCCTACAATGCGTGGCACTTTGGCAAGCTTGGCAGCAAGTGTGCCAAAAATAACTGGCTTGGAAAAATAGGAAAAAACGATATCAGGTGCAATATCATTGATTTTGTTTTTAAGTCGTATAGTGCTTTTTATATCGGCGAAAGGGTTAAGTCCACCTCGATTGAGTTTGTAGCTGATAGGTTCTGCGCCAAGCGCTGCAATGGCCGAAGATGTTTGGCTGTTGTAATCTGTCGCAAAAACATATACCTCATGACCTTCTAGCACCAAAAGCTCGATAAATGTTTTTCTAAAGTTCAGTGTGCTGCTGGCTACTGTACCAATCAAGCATATTTTCATTTTTTGGGAATCCACTTAAAAAATGCCAGCTTGCTATACATAGTCAGATAGACAAAAAAACTAACTATCAGCAGCAAACCGCATTGCCATGTACTGGAATAGAAAAAAACTGCTGCTGCACAGGGAATAGCTGCATACACCCATAAAAAAGGTGATGTAAAACCGTTCTGCAGTGTTTTTGAAAAATTGCTAAAGCTATGGCGTACCCAGCGTTTGTTAGTCAGGCTGTGTAGATGGGCTGCATCAGGCTGTGTGGCATCACAATTGATTCGCAAAAACTTACGGCGATAAATGCTGAACAGCACTTCAATAATCGGATACGAACAAATAAGCAAGCTGGCCCATGGCGATACTTGTGGGTTACGCTCTGGCAGCAAAATGGCAACCCATGCCAGCGTAAAGCCCAGAAAATAAGCTCCTCCATCACCCAAAAAAATCTTACCGTAGGGCCAGTTCACCAGAAAAAATCCTAGTACTGCGCCAGCAATAATGAGGCAGGTAAAGGCCAGTGGAATATCACCCACTTCACGCGCAATCAGACCAAAGGCGGTAAGCATGATGAGTGCAACACCTGCAGTCAGGCCGTTAAAGCCGTCAATGATATTGATAGCATTAGCTACACCACCAACTGCAAAGGCTGTAAATAGCACAGATACTGCAGTAAAGCCGAGCATCCAGTCGAGGCCCCATATATCTACGCTAGTGAGAGATACCCCTGTAATACCCCAGCCCAGCAGGCCAGAGGCCATGGTGGCTAGTAAGCGGGTTTTGACCGAGACTTTTTTGGTGATGTCTTCCAGCAGGCCAAAGATAAAGGCTGGCATGCCTGCCATGAGAATGGCGCTGAGGATTTGACGTTTTTCTGCAGCGGCTACACCATGGCTGGACACTGCATACCCTGCCAGCACGCCCACTACCAGTGCAATGCCTGCAATGCGCGGCGTGGGTGCGGTGTGGAACTTCTGTACGCCGGTGCTGGAGTCCATGGAAAACGCACCATGCCATTTTTTTGTGCCCACCAGCAGCAGGCAGGTGAACAAGGAAGCCAGCGCCGCGATCAAGGCATCAAAGCGGGCCAGCTCCCAGGGGGAAAAGTTACTCAAAAGCATCGGGGGTGTTGTGTATTGCGATAGGGCCGCATGCACTGCGGCACAATGCAGAGTTTGTTTGACCTTATTGTCCCACGTGACACTGCTGACAGAAAGCCATGACCAACCTCAACCACATCACCCCCCGCGACAAAGCAGAGATCCTCGCTCAAGCCTTGCCCTACATCCGCAAGTTCCATGGTAAGACCATGGTGATCAAGTATGGCGGTAACGCCATGACCGATCCTGCGCTGCAGGCGGATTTTGCGGAAGACGTTGTTCTGTTGAAGCTGGTGGGGATCAACCCGGTGGTGGTGCATGGCGGGGGGCCGCAGATTGAGACTGCACTGAACAGACTGGGCAAGAAGGGTGAGTTCATCCAGGGCATGCGTGTGACGGATGCCGAGACCATGGAAGTGGTGGAGTGGGTGCTGGCTGGTGAAGTGCAGCAGGATATCGTGGGCCTGATTCACCAGGCAGGCGGCAAGGCCGTGGGCCTGACGGGGCGTGATGGTGGCTTGATCCGTGCCAAGAAGCTCAAGATGCTCGATAGCAAGGACCCCACCATCGAGCACGATGTGGGCCAGGTGGGTGACATCGTGGCGATTGACCCCAGTGTGGTGAAAGCGCTGCAGGATGACGCTTTCATTCCTGTGATCAGCCCCATCGGCTTTGGCGAAGAAAACGAGAGCTACAACATCAATGCCGACGTGGTAGCCAGCAAGCTGGCGACCGTGCTGCAGGCAGAGAAGCTGGTGCTGCTGACGAATACCCCCGGCGTGCTGGACAAGGAAGGCAAGCTGCTGACTGATCTGACCGCGCGCGAGATTGATGGCCTGTTTGAAGATGGCACCATCTCTGGCGGCATGCTGCCCAAGATCAGCGGTGCGCTGGACGCTGCCAAGGCGGGCGTGAATGCCGTGCACATCATTGACGGCCGCGTGCCGCACTCCATGCTGCTGGAGATTCTGACCGACCAGGCTTACGGCACCATGATCCGCAGCCACTGATACCGGTCTGGCTTTCCCCAAAAACGCTGAGCGTTCCCTGCGCTCAGCGTTTTTTTATGCCTGATGCTGAGGCTGGGTGCTGGGATATGGGCGCAAGTGGCTATAAACGCCACTAATATGCATGCCGTACATCGGTGCCGTTCTTCGCTCAACTTCGTGCGAAAGGCACCATCCAGCCATGAAGCGCTACGACAAGAACAACAGCGCACAGCAGGGAGACACATATGCGCCTTTTGTTGGTAGAAGACGATTTGATGGTGGCCAGCGGCATCAAGCTGGGGCTGACCGATGCGGGCTATGCGGTGGACTGGGTCAGCAGCGCAGAGCGTGCGCTGGAGGCGCTGTCCAGCGAGTCGTTTGATATTGCCATTCTGGATATTGGCCTGACAGGCATGGACGGCCTGGAGCTGCTGCACCGCATGCGCGCCAAGGGCATGGCCTGTGCCAGCATGCCGGTGCTGATGCTCACGGCGCGGGATGCATTGCACGACCGCGTGCGAGGGCTGGATCTGGGCGCGGACGACTACATGGTCAAGCCCTACGAATTGCCCGAACTGCTGGCGCGCCTGCGTGCGCTGCTGCGCCGTTCACAGGCCGCCAACAGCGCAGTGCTGCACTTTGGCCCCCTGACGCTGGATACGGCAGCGCGCAGCACCGGAGTGTGGCTGGGCGGGCAGGAAGGCGTGGGCGAGTTTCAGACCATTGATCTGGGGCCGCGCGAGTGGACGGTGCTGGAATATTTGATGATCCACGCGCCCAAGCCTGCCAGCAAGGACAAGCTGCTGCAGGCGCTCACCGGCTGGGACAAGGAAATCACGCCCAATGCCGTGGAAGTCTACGTGTCGCGCCTGCGCGCCAAGCTGGAGCCCTATGGCGTGGCCTTGCGCTCCATTCGTGGTTTTGGCTACCGGTTGGATGCGATTGCGGCAGAGGCTGTAATTACAGCCTGATGCACAGTTTTTAAAAATATAGCTGCCAGCGCTGATGTATCAAGCTTTTCAAATACCTTTCGTGTTAAAGATGAGATTTCACCAGCGCAAGCAGCTATTTCTTTTGAAGTTCCCGTGATGCGCCTGAGCATGCAAAAGCGCTGGCTGCAGCTGCTGTGCTGGCTGGCTGTACCAGTAGTGGGTCTGCTGGCGTCTGCCGCCTGGCTGGGCTGGCAGCTGGCGCAGCCGCAGAGTGCGTGGGCAATGCCATGCCTGTTGCTGGCACTGATGTTGCTTGTCTGTCTGGGCGTGACGTGGCTGTGGCTGCGCAAGGTCTTGCAGCCCTGGGCTGCACTGGCGCAGCTGACGCAGGATCGTGCTCCGCTGGATTTGCGCCCTGTGGAACTGGATGCCGCCGACGCTCCCGAGGTGCGCAGCATGGTGCAGGCGCTCAACCGCCTGCTGGAGCGTCTGCGTGCTTCCAGCGAGGCGCAGCAGCGCTTTGTGGCGGATGCCGCGCACCAGTTGCGTACACCGCTGGCTGCGCTGCAGTCGCAGGTGGAGGCCTGGGCGCTGATGGCCAAGGCAGCGCCTGCGCAAAGCATTGTGCTGCCGTGTGAGCAGGTGGAAAAGCTCAGGCATGCATCGCGCCGCACCACGCAGCTGGCCAACCAGCTGCTGGCGCTGTCGCGGGTGGACAGTGGCCTCAAGCAGGGCACGGCCACGGAGCGCGTGGATATCAAGAGTCTGTGCGAGGCTTTGTTTGAGTCGTTTCTGGACAGTGCGATTGCCAAGGAGATCGATCTGGGGCTGGAGGCCGAGGCGGCCCATGTCTCTGGCCATGAGTGGCTGCTGCGCGAAATGCTTAGCAACATTCTGGACAACGCCATCAAATATTCCCAGTACGGTGGTCAAGTGACTTTGCGGTGTGGCCGTCGTCATGCAGGAGGGGGGGAATCGCGGGTCTACGTAGAGGTGGAAGACGATGGACCCGGGGTGCCCGTGGGTGAGTACACACGCTTGACACAACGCTTTTACAGAGTGGCTGGGTCTACGGCAGACGGCTCCGGGCTGGGGTTGGCCATCGTGCAGGAAATTGCGCAGGCCCATGCTGCTCAGTTGAGCTTTTCTGCCGGATTAGCGGGGCGGGGCCTGCGTGTCCTGCTCTTATTTAAAGAGTAACGCGGTATGATTTTGCTGATTTGACAATCAGTTACCTTGCGGATTCTCTGTGAGAGAATGAGTCGATTTACCTGTTGATTTGCTTGCCTTATGTCCGAATCTGAAG
>JAEZZU010000017.1 GCA_023418355.1 Pseudomonadota bacterium
TTCGTATCCCAATCCTTGATGATACCAACACGCAATCCATGTGGATTTACTTTTTGACCCATTCTTTTCCCTCCTTAACTTTATTTTTCCTTCAGTACAACCTCGATATGACTCGTTCTTTTTCTAATAGTTGTTGCACGACCCATAGCTCTTGGTCTAAATCTCTTCATTGTTGGCCCTTGGTTTGCATAGATCTCAGAAATATATAAACGATCTATGTCCATGCCATTATTGTTTTCAGCATTTGCCACAGCAGATTTTACTAACTTCTCAACAATTGGCGCAGCTGCTTTTGGAGTATATTTTAGAATTGCTAATGCTTCGTCAACCTTCTTACCTCTAACAAGGTCAACTACTTGTTGTGCTTTTCTAGGTGCGATTCTTACGTACCTAACGATTGCTTTTGCTTCCACAACAACTACCTCCTTCCTTATAAAAATCTAATTATTTTCTCTTTGTTGTTTTTTCGTTGTCGTCATGTCCTCTGTAAGTTCTTGTTAAAGCGAACTCTCCTAGTTTATGACCTACCATATCTTCAGTAACATATACCGGAACGTGTTTTCTTCCGTCATGAACAGCGATTGTATGACCGATCATTTGTGGGAAAATTGTGGACGCTCTAGACCATGTCTTAATTACCTTTTTTTCGTTTTTAGCGTTCATCTCTTCTATTTTTTTAAGAAGTCCTTGGTGAATAAAAGGTCCTTTTTTAAGTGATCTACTCATTGCTCTTTTCCTCCCTTCAATAGCTTACCTTTTTAGGATCTTATCCTATTTCTTTCTTCTAGATACAATCATTTTATTTGAAGCTTTCTTACTATCACGAGTTTTATATCCAAGAGCTGGTTTACCCCATGGCGTAACAGGAGCTGGTCGTCCAATTGATGTTCTACCTTCTCCACCACCGTGTGGATGGTCATTCGGGTTCATTGCAGATCCTCTAACTGTAGGTCTGATACCCATGTTTCTCTTACGTCCTGCTTTACCAATTGTAATGTTTTCGTGTTCTTGGTTTCCTACTTGACCAATTGTAGCTTTACAATCAATCGGAAGATATCTTACCTCTGTGGATGGAAGTCTTACAAGTGCATGTTTTCCTTCCTTTGCCATTAATTGTGCTGAGTTTCCAGCTGCTCTAACAAGCTGTGCACCTTTACCTGGCTTCATTTCGATATTGTGAATCATTGTACCAACTGGAATATTTGCTAAAGGTAAAGCATTTCCTGTTTTAATATCCGCATTTGGTCCAGATTCCACCATATCCCCAACTTTTAATCCTTGAGGTGCTATGATATATCTTTTCTCACCATCAACATAGTGCAATAACGCGATGTTCGCACTTCTGTTTGGATCGTACTCTATTGTTGCAACCTTTGCAGGTACACCATCTTTATTTCTTTTAAAGTCTATAATTCTATAGTGTCTTTTTTGTGCGCCACCTCTATGACGTACAGTAATTCTACCATATGAGTTTCTACCACCGCTGTTTTTAATTGGTTCTAATAATGACTTTTCTGGTTGATTCGTAGTTATTTCTTCAAAAGTAGAAACAGTCATTTGTCTTTTAGCAGGTGAAGTAGGTTTTAACTTTCTAATAGCCATTTCGTTTCCCTCCTTCTTATTTCAAATCGGCTAATTACATACCTTCGAAGAATTCGATTTCTTTGCTGTCCGGTCTTAATGTTACAATAGCCTTTTTCCAATCAGCACGTTTTCCTTCTTTTGCGCCCATTCTTTTTACTTTACCAATCATATTCATTGTGTTTACTTTTTCAACTTTTACGCCGAATACAGTTTCAATAGCTTGCTTTACTTGGATCTTATTTGCTTTTTTGTTTACAGCAAAAGTATACTTTTTGCTTGCCATATCATCCATACTGTTTTCAGTAATTATTGGTTTTATAATGATATCATGTGGATTTGTCATTATGCGTACACCTCCTCCACTTTTTGAACAGCATCTTTTGTGATAATTAATTTATCATACTTTAATATATCATACACATTAATTGTGTTCACTAGTGCTGTTTGTACTCCTTGAATATTGTTTGCAGATTTGATAACAGCCTCACTCTTCTCACCCATTACGATAAGAGCTTTCTTATCCACATTTAAGTTTTTAAGGATGTTTACCATTTCCTTTGTTTTTGGAGCATCTAATTTTAATTCATCTAATACGATTAGCTCATTGCTGTTTACTTTTGAAGTAAGAGCAGATTTAAGTGCTAATCTTCTAACTTTCTTTGGTATTGTGTAGCTGTAATCTCTTGGTTTTGGAGCAAATACGATACCTCCACCAACCCATAGTGGTGAACGGATACTTCCTACACGGGCCCTACCTGTTCCTTTTTGCTTCCAAGGTTTTCTACCGCCACCTCTTACCTCAGCTCTTGTCTTTGCTGATTGAGTACCTTGTCTTCTATTTGCTAATTGGTTTTTTACAACCTCATACATTGCATGTTCATTTACTTCTACTCCGAACACGTTTTCACTTAGTTCAATTTCACTAACTTGTTGTCCTGAAACATTATATATAGCTACTTTAGGCATTTTACATCCTCCTTTCTCTTACTAGATTATTTACCTTGCTTTATACTAGTATTAATTGTTAATAGTCCCTTCTTTGGACCTGGTACTGCACCTTTTACAATTAATAAGTTTCTCTCTACATCAACCTTAACAACTTCAAGGTTTTGGATTGTTACATTTTCATGACCCATATGTCCTGCAAGCTTTTT
>JAEZZU010000019.1 GCA_023418355.1 Pseudomonadota bacterium
TGCTGGTCGAGATGGACGGCTTTGAGACCAACCTCGGCGTGATCGTCGTGGCTGCAACCAACCGCCCCGACATTCTGGATGCTGCCCTGCTGCGCCCCGGCCGTTTTGACCGTCAGGTCTATGTGACACTGCCCGACATCCGTGGCCGTGAGCAGATCCTGAACGTGCACATGCGCAAGATCCCCGTGGGTCAGGACGTGAACGCCTCCGTGATCGCCCGCGGTACACCCGGCATGTCCGGTGCTGATCTGGCCAATCTGTGCAACGAAGCTGCCCTGATGGCTGCACGCCGCAATGCGCGCACCGTTGAGATGCAGGACTTCGAAAAGGCCAAGGACAAAATCATCATGGGCCCCGAGCGCAAGACCATGGTCATGCCCGAGGAAGAGCGCCGCAACACGGCCTACCACGAAGCGGGCCACGCCTTGATCGGCCGCATGCTGCCCAAGTGCGACCCTGTGCACAAGGTCACCATCATCCCCCGTGGTCGTGCACTGGGCGTGACCATGAGCCTGCCAGAGAAGGATCGCTACTCCTACGACAAGGAGTACATGCTCAACCAGATCGCCATGCTGTTCGGTGGCCGTATCGCTGAAGAAGTGTTCATGAACCAGATGACCACGGGTGCATCGAACGACTTTGAGCGCGCTACCCAGATCGCCCGCGACATGGTGACCCGCTACGGCATGAGCGACGCCCTGGGCCCCATGGTGTACTCCGAGCAGGAAGGCGAGCCTTTCCTGGGTCGTACCTTCAGCCGTGGTGCCAACCTGTCCGAAGCCACCATGCAGAAGGTGGATGACGAAGTGCGCCGCATCATCGACGAGCAGTACAACCTGGCACGCAAGCTCATCGAAGACAACCAGGACAAGATGCACGCCATGGCCAAGGCCATGCTGGAGTGGGAAACCATTGACTCCGAGCAACTGGACGACATCTTTGCTGGCAAGGAGCCCCGTCCTCCGAAGGACTTCGTGCCCCGCACGCCCAATCCATCGGACGACAACAACAACTCCAGCGGTGGAGCTACCTCGGTAGACACCAATCCATCGCCTAGCGCTGCCTGAGTCAGCACTACACATCAGACGGGGCCCTAGTGCCCCGTTTTTCTTTGCCCACTGGAGAGTGATCCATGCCGCAATGGCAAACCACCCATTACCTGCTGGACCTGAAGCGCCCATTGATCATGGGCATCGTCAACAACACGCCTGACTCGTTTTCCGATGGCGGCAAGTACCAGGGGCAGCGCGCTTTGCAGCACGCCGAGCAGCTGGTCAAGGACGGCGCCGACATTCTGGACATCGGTGGAGAGTCCACCCGTCCCGGTTCTCCTGCCGTACCGCTGGAAGAAGAACTGTCACGCGTCCTGCCCGTGGTACAGGAGGCGGTCAAGCTGGGTGTGCCTGTTTCTGTGGATACCTACAAGCCCGAGGTCATGCAGGCCGTCCTCGATCTGGGCGCCGACATCATCAATGACGTCTGGGGACTGCGACAGCCCGGTGCACAGGATGTGGTTGCAGCCCACCCTAGCTGTGGCGTCTGCCTCATGCACATGCACCAGACGCCACAGAACATGCACCTGCAGCACATGCAAGGCGATGCTGTTCCCCAAGTGCGAGACTTCCTGCTGCGTGAAACCCAGGCATTGATGGCTCGTGGTGTGGCACGCAACCGCATCGTCTGGGACTATGGCATCGGCTTTGGCAAAAGCGTTCCACAAAATTTTGCCTTGCTGGCACGCCAGACCAAGCTGCTGGATTTAGACTTTCCCCTGCTCGCCGGCTGGTCCCGCAAAGGCTCGCTGGGCCAGGTCAGTGGACTGCCGGTGCAGCAACGCATGGTTCCCAGTGTCGCGGCTGCTTTGCTGGCCGTCGAACGCGGCGCACGCATTGTGCGCGTACATGATGTGGCGGAAACCAGGGCCGCCCTGTCCGTCTGGCAGGCCATGCACGACCAGACACACTACAACGAATCACAAGAGAACTGACAATGGCTCGCAAGTATTTTGGCACCGACGGCATTCGCGGCAGAGTGGGGCAATCGGTCATCAATCCCGACTTTGCCCTGCGTCTGGCACACGCCGTAGGCCGCGTGCTCAAACAGCAGCAAGAGCGCCCCACGGTTTTGATTGGCAAGGACACCCGCATCTCCGGCTACATGCTGGAAGCCGCCATGGAAGCAGGCTTTAACGCCGCAGGTGTGGACGTCATCCTGCTCGGCCCGCTGCCTACGCCTGGTGTGGCCTACCTCACCCGCACCCAGCGCGCCAGCCTGGGTGTGGTGATCAGCGCCAGCCACAACCCTTACTACGACAACGGCATCAAGTTCTTCAGCGCCCAGGGCAGCAAGCTCGACGATGCCTGGGAAGAAGCCGTAGAAGCTGCGCTGGAAGATGCGCCGCAGTGGGTGGATTCATCAGCATTAGGCAAGACCCGCCGCCTGGACGATGCTGCAGGCCGCTATATCGAGTTCTGCAAGAGCACTTTTGACAATCAGCTGTCGCTGCACGGTCTCAAGATCGTGGTCGATGCCGCCCACGGCGCGGCCTATCACATCGCTCCCAAGGTCCTGCACGAACTCGGCGCCGATGTCATCACCATTGGCTGCGACCCCAACGGTCTGAACATCAATGACAACGTAGGTGCCACCCACCCTGAAGCACTGGCACTGGCCGTGCGTGCCAACCATGCAGACTATGGCGTAGCCCTTGATGGTGATGCGGACCGCCTGCTCATGGTCGACGCCACGGGTCGCGTCTACAACGGCGATGAACTGCTGTACCTCATGGTGCAGGAGCGCCTGCAGCGCGGCGAACAAGTCGAAGGCGTGGCAGGCACCCTGATGACCAACATGGCCGTAGAGATCGCCTTGCAGCAGCAGGGCATTGGCTTTGTACGCGCCAAGGTCGGTGACCGCTATGTGCTGGAAGCACTGAACGACAAAGGCTGGCTCATCGGCGGAGAAGGCTCTGGCCACCTGCTGGCGCTGGACAAGCAGACCACCGGCGACGGACTGGTCAGCGCCCTGCAGGTGCTGCAAAGCTGTGTACGCAGCGGCAAGACCCTGGCCCAGCAGCTGTCTGCGCTGACCCTGTTCCCACAGACGCTGATCAATGTGCGTCTTTCCCCCGAGCAAGACTGGAAGCAAAACCAGCTGCTGGCACAGACACAGAAGGAAGTGGAACAGCAACTGGGCAATACTGGCCGTGTACTGATTCGTGCCAGCGGCACTGAACCCCTGCTGCGTGTGATGGTCGAGGCACGTGATGCGGACCTGGCCAGCCACTGCGCACAAAAGCTGGCAGACGCCGCCAAAGCAGGCTAAGACAGTCGCGGATTGCCGCACTGCGGCCGTGCGAAATGCTTGCATTTATCGCCCGGCTCGCCAACAATGGCTTCTTGCACCCCAATGGTGCAAACAACAAGCCCGGACAACCACCGTTGCCCGGGCTTTTGTCTGTTGCAGCACAGATGCAGAACAAGTCCTACAACCACGAAATCGTGCTGCAACACCCTTTTCGCCTTATCCTCCAGCCTAGTCGCCACAACTTTGGATGCACTGGGCCGGACCTTCTTTCACAGCGGTTTACCCGCACCTCCGCAAGGAAGTATTTCATGGCAACCCAAAAACCCGCTATCACCGTGTCATCGCTGGACATGGATCGTCTGGAAGCTTTGCTGGAAAAGATGCCCCAGAATTTTCCGGGCCGTGATGCCCTGGAAGCTGAACTGGACCGCGCTGATGTACTGGATCCCCAGGACATGCCAGCTGACGTGGTGACGATGAACTCCACCGTCCGCTTCTCCCTGCAAGGCACCGACAACAGCCAGACACTGACGCTGGTCTATCCCAAGGAAGTCGATGGCAGCCCTGACAAGGTCTCAGTCTTTGCCACCGTGGGCACAGCCCTGCTCGGCCTGCGCATTGGCGATACCTTTGAGCTGCCCAGCCCTACTGGCAAAGTGGTCACCGTCAAGGTGGAAGCCATCACCTACCAGCCAGAGCGTTCTGGTGAACTGCATCGCTGATGCAGCACCTGTCGGCGTGCCCTGCACGCCACATTCGGGAGTGAGAGTCCTTACCGGTAACCATCAGTAAATTCAGCAATTGCAGTAATTTCCCCATTCCTAGGCACAATCTGGGTATGACACAAAACACCCCACTTCCTGCACTGACACGGCAATTCGTCTCGCACTTTGGCGAAATGGGCAGCCGTTGGGGCATCAACCGCACCGTAGGTCAAATCTACGCCCTGCTGTATTTGTCGCCACGTGCACTCAATGCCGAAGAGATTGCTGAGACGCTGGAGTTCTCGCGGTCCAACGTCAGCATGGGCCTGAAGGAACTGCAGTCGTGGCGTCTGGTCAACCTGCGCCACCACGCCGGTGATCGCCGCGAATACTTTGAAGCGCCACAAGACGTCTGGGAAATCTTCCGCCGCCTGGCCGAAGAACGTCGCCGCCGCGAAATTGAGCCGACCCAGTCCATGCTGCGCTCCGCACTGCTGGAAGAAGCTTCCAGCGATGACGAACGCTATGCCCAGCAGCGCATGCAGGACATGTATGAGCTGATTGAAAAGCTCATGACTTGGTTTGACGACGTGCAACGCCTCAAGCCTGAGACAGCCATGCAGCTCATGGGCATGGGCGCAGCAGTCACCCGGGTGCTGGACTTCAAAGACCGCCTGCTCGGTGGCGACAAGTCCAAACCCAAGGATGAAAATCCTCCCGCCTGAGTCTGAGAGTTACCCCATTCAAGCCTGCGTCATGCAGGCTTTTTTATGTGCGGATGCACACGGCCACGTCAGTCCGAACAGGGTATTGGATGACACCATCACAGGCCAGCCCCCGCTTAGCATGACAAACGTTACACCTTGTCATATATGCAAAAAGGGCACCCATGATGGAAAGAAATGATCTGGAAGGTATTCACGATTACACAGCCCCTGCCGGTGGCTGGGGTGCACTCAGGGCCACGGCCCTGGCCATTGCTGAAGAAATGCAGGTCTGTCAGGCCGCCGAAACACTGCTGCACGCCAACAAGCCCGGCGGATTCGACTGTCCGGGCTGCGCCTGGCCAGACAAAGCACACACTTCCACCTTTCAGTTCTGTGAAAACGGAGCCAAAGCCGTCACCTGGGAAGCCACCAAAAAACGTGCCACCCCAGATTTTTTTGCAAAGCACACCGTCCAGGAGCTGCTGCAATGGAGCGACCATGATCTGGAGGACACCGGGCGTCTGACCCACCCCATGGCCTACGATCCTGGCAGCGACACCTACCAGCCCATCAGCTGGGACGCAGCTTTTGCCCGTATTGCACAGGTGTTGCAGGCGCAGCAAGACCCCAGCAGCGTGGAGTTCTACACCTCTGGCCGTGCCTCCAATGAAGCTGCGTTCCTGTTCAACATCTTTGCACGCGAGTACGGCAGCAACAATTTTCCCGATTGCTCCAACATGTGCCACGAACCGACCAGCGTGGGACTGCCCAAGACCATTGGACAGGGCAAAGGGTCTGTATCCCTCGACGACTTTGACCACTGCGATCTCATCCTCAGCTTCGGACACAACCCGGGCACCAACCATCCTCGCATGATGAGCAACCTGCACGACTGCGCAAAGCGTGGCGTGCCCATTCTGGTCTTCAACCCCTTGCGCGAACGCTCGCTGGAACGCTTCACCAACCCGCAAAGCCCTGTGGAAATGGCAACAGGAGGCTCCAGCCGTATTGCATCCGCCTACTACCAGGTCAAGGTCGGCGGTGATGCAGCAGCACTCAAGGGCATCATGAAAGCCCTGCTGGAGCTTGATGCCCAGCAGCTTGGCGTGATCGACCATGACTTTATCGCCCAGCACACCTCTGGCTTCGAAGCCTTCAGCGCCGATCTGCAAGCCAGCAGCTGGGCCAGCATCGAAGCTGCCAGCGGCTTGCCCCGTACAGCCATGCAGGACGTTGCCAGGGTCTATGCCTCCTCCCATGCCGTCATTGCCACCTACGGCATGGGCATTACCCAGCACATCACAGGCACCCACAACGTGCAGCAAGTCACCGCGCTGCTGCTCATGCGCGGCAATATGGGCAAGCCCGGGGCTGGCATCTGCCCCTTGCGCGGCCATTCCAACGTGCAGGGCAATCGCACCGTGGGCATTACCGAGCTGCTCAATCCCGCGCTCTTTGACCAGATTGAACAGACTTTCGGGTTCCGCCCACCCAACAAGGCTGGACACAATGCCGTCCACGCGCTGCAAGCCATGAGTGAAGGCAGCAGCCGGGTACTCATCAGCCTGGGGGGCAACTTTGCAGCAGCCATGCCAGACCAGGCACGCTGCCAGCAGGCCATGCACCAGCTCGATCTGGCGGTACATCTGAGCACCAAACTGAATCGCTCACACCTGCTGATTGGCAAGGCCTCCATCATCCTGCCTGTGCTGGGGCGTACCGAACGCGACATGCAGGCCAGCGGCCCGCAGGCGGTGACGGTGGAAGACTCCATGTCCATGGTGCATGCATCTCGCGGTACGCTGCCGCCTGCTTCACCAGACCTCAGGTCTGAGCCAGCCATCATCGCCGGCATCGCCCAGGCCACGTTGCCACACAGCTGTGTGCAGTGGAGCTATCTGGTGGAAGACTATGACCGCATCCGCGACCTGATCGAGCAGGTGTATCCAGACTTCAAGGACTACAACGCCCGCATTCGCCACCCCGGCGGTTTCCGCCTGCCGCTGCCTGCCACGGAGCGCATCTGGAAAACCGCCTCGGGCAAGGCAGAGTTCCTGCTCTTTCCCGGCCTTCATGAAGACCCCGAGTTTTCCAATGTACTGCGCCTGACCACCGTGCGCAGCCACGACCAGTACAACACCACCATTTACGGATATGACGACCGATACCGTGGTGTATTCGGGCGGCGCGATGTGCTGCTGATGCACGCACAGGACATGGCCGAGCGCGGTATCGCAGAAGGTGCCAAGCTCGTCGTGCAGACTGCCTTGCCTGGCCACACCCACAGACGTCTGGTGCTGACCGCCGTCCCCCATGACATCTCCAGAGGCAGTGTGGCGGCGTACTTCCCCGAGGCCAATGACTTGTGCCCCATGGAATACCACGACCCTGACAGCGACATTCCCTGCTACAAGTCCGTGCCCGTCACTCTGGAGCCATTGGCTGACTAGCCACGGCTGACACAGGCACGCCAAGGCACCTTGGCATTGATATCCCCCAGAAGGCCATGCGCTACCCAGTGCATGGCCTTGCTCATTCACACCGATTTGCCAGCAATCTGCGCGCGGAAATCCTGCAGATAGGCCTTGATGCGCTGGCGATGTTCCGCGCCCAGACGCAGCAGGATCTTTTGACCCGCAGACAGTGACTGCAACTGCGGATCGGCATATTCATAACGCAGCCATGGCTGCTGCGGGGTGATCTGGCCCTGCACCTGCACCAGGTCCACAGCCATCGGTCCCGCAGGCTCTGGCGTGAGCAGCAAATGGTCCATCACTTCCACCAGTCGGTCATTGAAATATTTACCGGGATAGCCCAGCTCCTCGTATGTGGTCTGCAGCACGGGGTAGGCTTGCCGGTACCAGGCTGCTGCCTGTGCAGGGGCAATGCCCGTCACAAAATCCACCACGGCGTCATAACGTGCGCTATTGGCGGGCGCGATCTGCAGGCCCTGAGCACCCTCCTCCAGCACCATCTTGCCGCCAACAGGCGACAGCGGCCACAGGCGCGGTGCAGCATGGCTGCGCGGCAGATTGTCAATGGTGGCTACCACATGGTGCGCCAGCCCTGGCAGCACCAGGAACTTCAGCGCAGGCTTGCCCAGCCATTCGACAGCCCAGCGGTCCAGTGAAGCCGCATCAGCCACGGGCTGAACATCTCCAGCCTGCTCCGGCAAGGGGTGCAGAGGCCCGGGCTCCGTTTGCGGTGTCAGCTCCCGCAGGGGTGCTGCTGGCACAGCCTGTTCAGGCGCAACCGTCTCGGGCTCTGGTGGAGTAGCAGGGATGGCAGGCGGCGTCGGTACAGGCACAGTCTCTTGCG
>JAEZZU010000099.1 GCA_023418355.1 Pseudomonadota bacterium
ACAGCTGAATCATGAAGGCATTGATCATCACAAAGTCGCCCAGCGTCAGCGTGCCTGCCACCACCCCCTGCGTGGCGCGCCAGAGCATGGCCACCAGCGCCGTAGCAATGATGAGCTGCTGGCCGCCGTTGAGCAGACTCAGCGTGCGCTGGCTTTTCAGGCGCACACGGCGCAGCTCCTGCAGGTTTTCGTCATAGCGGCGTGCTTCAAAGTCTTCGTTGTTGAAGTACTTGACGGTTTCGTAGTTCAGCAGCGCATCCACCGCCTTGGTGTGGGCGGCAGAATCCTGCGCATTGGCCGCACGGCGAAACTGGGTGCGCCACTCCGTGAGCCTGACGGTGAAGGTGATGTAGCAGACCAGCGCCACGGCCGTGATGGCGGCAAAGCCCCAGTCAAAGCTCACTGCCAGAATGCCCAGCACCAGCAGCATTTCAATCAGCGTGGGCAGGATGCTGTAGAGCGAATAGGACACCAGCGATTCGGTGCTGCGCACGCCGCGCTCGATGTCGCGTGTCATGCCTCCGGTCTGGCGCTCCAGGTGAAAGCGCAGACTCAGGCTCATCAGGTGGCGAAACGTGGACAGCGCAATCGAGCGCGATGCACCCTGCGTGGCCTTGGCAAAGACCAGATCACGCAGTTCGGTAAACAGTGAGGTGGAAAAACGCAGCGCCCCATAGGCCAGCAACAGCCCCACGGGAACGACCAGCAGCGCCTTGCCGTCACCCGGCTTCACGTCCAGCGCATCAACGAGCTGCTTGAGCAGCAGCGGCACCCCCACCACCGCCAGCTTGGCTGCCACCATGAACAGCAAGGCCGCCAGCACGCGCCATTTGTACTGCCACAGATAGGGCAGCAATCGCCGCAGGGCGGACCATTCCGCGGCATTAGCCACTGAGGAGCTGGAGGGATCTGGTGTTTCGTGTGAACCGCTGCGACGCATGGAGGACAATTCAGGTCTGTTTGTTTTATTGCCGAATTGTCACCCATGCCTCGTTCTCCTGACTTGCCCAGCGTTGCACTGCCTACTGACAAAGAGCTGGTGCTCAAGGTCGTTCCCATGCCTGCAGACTGCAATGCCAATGGCGATATCTTTGGTGGCTGGGTGATGTCTCAGGTGGACCTGGCAGGCTGCACGCTGGCCATGCGCCTGGCTGGTGGCCGCATGGCTACCGTGGCAGTGAAAGAGTTCATCTTCAAGCACCCCGTGCGCGTAGGCGATGTGGTGTCGCTGTACGGCTGCATCACCCACGTAGGCCGCACTTCGGTGACCGTGGACATGGAAGTCTTTGCCGAGCGCATGAGCCACCAGGGCCAGTACGTGAAGGTGACTGAGGCCGTGCTGACCTATGTGGCCATTGACGATGAAGGCCGCCCCCGCCCGCTGAACACACCTGCACCTGAAACCGCGCCAACGGCCATCCTGCCCCAGCAGGACTGAGTCGGTACACGCTTTCCCTCCCCTGCTGGGGGAGGGTCAGGGAGGGGGCCAGTCTGGCACTTGCCACCCAGTCTGCCTGACCATGCCCGCAGGCCCCCATCCCAGCCTTCCCCCAGAGGGGGAAGGAGAAAATGCACCCTCACCCTAACCCACTCCCGTAAACGGGAGAGGGAACAAAGCCGGGATACAGCTCCCTCTCCCACTTGTGGGAGAGGGCTGGGGTGAGGGTTCGCCAAGGCTTATGCACCGCCTAGCTCGATGGTGAGGCCCTGCACCACATGGGCAGCTCTGGCATTCAGGCCGAAGTTGCTTCTACAGTCTTGGGCTTGGCGGCTGCAGCGCTGCTGGTCGCTGGCTTGCTGCGCTGGCCCACGCCCACTTCAATCTCGCCCGAGAGCTGACCACCCTCTTCAATCACGATCTTGCCGTAGCGGATCTTGCCGCTCACGCGCCCGGTGCTGTGGATCACCAGCTTCTCGCGCACGGTCAGTGCGCCCTCAAACTCGCCATGAATTTCGGCAATATCAATTTCTGCCGAACCGTGGAACGCGCCCTGCTGCGCAATGTGGATGACGCGCGAATCCATGGTGGCCTCGACCGTGCCTTCCACCACCAGCGTGTCGCAGTCGGTGATTTCTACGCCCTTGAGCTTGATGTTGGGACCAACGGTCAGCTTGCTGCCGCCTTGGTCGGCCGTATTGCTGGGAGCACTGGTCGCAGCAGGCGCGGCGCTGTGGCCATGGACCATGCTGCTGGTAACGGATTCATGCACGGGGGATGCAGCAGGCTCTGCAGTGGTACTGCCTGCGGGTTTGAAGCCGCCCACGGGGTGGCTGGGACGGTTGACGAAACTTTGCGGCTCTCGCTTGGAAAAGAATGGGTTGCTCACAGCCATGGATCCTCCTCAATGAAAGCCTTGAGCATAGGAATCCCGCCGCTGCGCACACACGCTCGTTTCGCAACAGCCGTAAGCAAAGACTACGGTTGTGGCGTCTGCTTACGTGTGTTGCGCTCTCAAACAAATAGCAAAAAGCAAGACGTCTCCAAAAACTCAGGAGACGATATACGCGGCCATGCCTGCAGAGAGCAGCTCACCTGATTCGCTCAGAAACTCCATGCGCGTCGTAGCCACGCGCGAGCCCAGGCGCAGCACCTCGGCGCGCACCACAAAGCGCTGGCCAATGCCGGGGCGCATATAGTCCACCCGCAGGTCGATGGTGCCAATGCGGGCAAAGCGTTCCACGCGCTGCTGCCAGGGCTCGGCCATGTGCTTGGCGCCAAGGGCCGCCATCACGGCCACACCGCCCACCGCGTCCAGCGCCGCGCTGATGGCACCGCCATGGATGCGGTTGATGGCCGGGTGCCCGACCAGATCCGGCTTCATCTCCATATGGGCCACAGCCGTGGTCGCATCAGCGCTTTCCAGCTTCAGCCCCAGCACCTTGTTGAAGCTCACATACTCTTCGGTCACATGCTTGAGCGCGGCCAGAAACTCCGGCTCGAACTGCAGCACCTGCGCAGACTGGGATGGCTTGGGTGTCATGGCATGAACCTCTCTCAAAAAAAGAGCTGCCAGCGCTTGATATTGCTTGGTTTCCGAATTAAATCATCTGAAAACCAAGGTATTACGTGCGCTGGCAGCTTTTGTTTTTATAGCTTCGGTGTTCTGGCAGCTTAGAGCTGACTGAAGTCGGGCTTACGCTTTTGGCGAAAGAGCAAACCTTCGCTTCGCTCTAAGGCCGAGCTACGCTCCGCCTCGATTTCAGCACTTGCTGAAATCAGGTTTTCTCTTTTACAGAAAACGCTCGCCTGCTACGCAGTGCTACAGACCTCAGCATTTGCTGAAGTCTGGCTTGCGTTTTTCCATAAACGCGGTGAAGGCTTCGCGGGCGGCGGGCTCAACCAGCATGCGGCTGAAGCTCTCGCCTTCGGTGACCATCTGCGCCTTGATGGCATCGCGCTGGCCGGCCTTCATCAGGCGCTTGGTTTCGATCAGTGCCGACATGGGCTTGGCGGCCAGCTTGGCAGCCTGCGACTGGGCGTAGGCATTGACTTCCGTAGGTGGCACGACGCGGTTGACCAGGCCCACTTCCAGTGCGGCTTCGGCCATGAAGGGCTCTCCCAGCATCAGCGCCTCTGCAGCACGGTGGTAGCCCATCAGTCGGGGCAGCAGCAGGCTGGAAGCCGCTTCGGGACACAGGCCCAGGTTCACAAAGGGCAGCGAGAAGGCCGCGTTGTCACCCGCATAGACCAGGTCGCAATGCAGCAGCATGGTGGTACCAATGCCCACCGCTGGGCCTGCCACGGCAGCAATCATGGGCTTGGGGAAATCTGCCAGTGCATGCAGGAACTGGAACACGGGCGCTTCCTGGGTCAGCGGCTGGCCACTCTGGCGGGCAAGGAAGTCGCCAATGTCATTGCCAGCGCTGAACACCGTGGCATCACCCTGGATCACCACCACGCGCACGGCATCGTCGGTTGCAGCGCTGCGCAGCGTATCAGCCAGCGCGCCATACATGGCCTGGGTGATGGAGTTTTTCTTGTCCACACGGTTGAAGGTGATGGTGCGCACACCGGCTTCGGTATGCACCAGGATGTCTTGGTGAACGGTTTCTGTCATAGGTTTTCCTGAATAAAGCAACAAGGCAGCACAGCACAGCGCTGGCTGTGCCGTTGCCGCCTTATTCCTTGTAATAAACGATCTGGTGGCTGGTCGCCAGCAGGCTGCCTTCGGCATCCCAGAGCTGGGCGGTCTGGTCAAAATAGCCATTGCGA
>JAEZZU010000101.1 GCA_023418355.1 Pseudomonadota bacterium
CCAAGGCCTTGAGCGATGCAGGCATCGTCACCACGGTACGCAAGACGCGCGGTGACGATATTGACGCAGCCTGCGGGCAATTGGCCGGAGATGTGAAGGACCGTACCCGTGCGGCAGAGCGCATGGCTAAGCAACGTACGATTCCTTTGCAGCCTGTTCGTTAGTCGCTTTTCAAGAAAAAGGATGTGCATGAGTGCTTTCACCTCTCCCGTAAGAAATGCAATGCGTAAAGCCCATTGGGGCTTGCTGGGATTGGTTGGGGCGCTCATGCTCACTGCGTGTGCCTCCGGCCCACAAGCGCTGCAGACGCAGGGGCCTGCTTCCGGGGCTGAAGAGCAGCGCCAGCGACTGGCGCAGCCCCGCCTGCAGCTGGCGGCGCTGCACTTCCAGGAAGGGCGCAACGATGTGGCACTGCAGGAGCTGGAACAGTCCTTGCAGGTCAATCCGCGCAATGCCGATGCCTACAACCTGCAGGGCTGGATTCATCTGGCTCGCGAAGACCATGCGGCAGCACGCGCCAGCTTTGACCGTGCGCTGAGCCTGCGCCCCAATGATGCAGACACGCTCTACAACATCGCCTGGCTGCTGTGCCAGCAGCGCCAGTATGTGCAGGCAGATCAGCATTTCGATGCTTCTCTGACGGCGCCGCGTGGCAGCGATGAAGTGCGCATGCGCGCCTGGCTGGGCAAGGGCGTCTGCCTGCGACAGGGTGGCCGCAATGACAAGGCATTGCCAGCGCTGGAAAAAGCCTACGAACTCGATCCAGGCAATCCTGCGGCTGCCTACAATTTCGCGGATGTCCTGCAGGCCACAGGCCA
Source organism: Pseudomonadota bacterium (assembly GCA_023418355.1). Lineage (GTDB taxonomy): Bacteria > Pseudomonadota > Gammaproteobacteria > Burkholderiales > Burkholderiaceae_C > Comamonas. The sequence goes on from JAEZZU010000101.1 coordinate 819, forward strand.
GGCAGAGCGCGCACGGTTTTATGTGCGCCGCCTGAACGCTGGCACTGCAGCTTCTGCGCAGTCCCTGTGGCTGGGCATCAAGGTGGAGAGAAGTCTGGGTGATCGTGCTGCGGTGCGGCAACTGGCAGATCAATTACATAAGCAATTCCCTGATTCCCAGGAATGGCGATGGTTCGAGCAGGGAGCTTTTAATGAATGAGGTGGTGGTGGAGAGCGCTAATCAACAAAACAGCAGCGATGCAGTAATGCAGCCCAGCAGCGGACAGTTGTTGCGCCAGGCGCGTGAGCAGCAACAGATGACGGTGCAGACTTTGGCTGCCATGCTGAAGGTGCCTGTGCACAAATTGCAGGCTTTGGAAGAGGATCGCTGGGACGCTCTTACTGACTCTGTGTTCACACGTTCGCTGGCGCTCAGCGTCTGCCGGATTCTGAATATTCCTACCGAGCCTGTGCTCGCCGGTCTGCCCAAGCTCGAAGGCTCCAAGCTGTCTGCCAACCCCGAAGGCATCAACGCGCCGTTCAAGGACAAGACCTTGCGCTCGCTGATGTCACCTTCGCATGACAGCAGCTCGGGCAATGCCTTCAAGATCGTGGCGGCCTTGCTGATTGCCGTTGCTGGCAGTGCGGGTCTGTATTTTTTGCCACAGTGGCAGTCTGAAGAGCAGGAAACTGCCGATACAGCCCCTGCCAGTGCCGAGCCAGAACTGCTGTTTGCGCCCCAGACGCAGCCTGAAGCGCTGCTGCCTGAGTCGCCAGCGCCTGCGGTTGCAGCGCCTGTGGAGGCTGCACCGGCCGCTGAAGCACCTGCTGCTTCGGCCCAGGATCCAGCGGCTGCAGAGGCTGCGGCGCCTGCCTCTTCAGCAGCCCAGCCAGCGCCTGCGCAGCAGGCGTCTGCCGCAGCGCAGACCGCTGATACTGCCCAGTCTGCCGAACCCAAGGCTGGCGCAGGCCCACGCTTGCGTTTTGCTGCCAGCGGTGACAGCTGGGTTCAGGTGCGTGATGCCGATGGCAAGGTTGTCATGGAAAAAATGATGAAGGCTGGTGATGTCCTTGACCAGACAGCACCCAGCCGGCCTCTGAAAGTGGTGGTGGGCAATGCCGGTGCCACCACGCTGGAGGTAGATGGTGCTGCGTTGGATCTGCAGGAATCTTCCCGCAACAACGTGGCCCGATTTGAGGTGAAGTGAAGTGTCTGACCACACATTCCAGGCATCGCCCATAGCGATTGCCTCGCCACTGTCCCGCAAGAGCCGTCAGGCACGCGTGGTGTGGCGCAACAATATCGTGACCGTGGGCGGTGATGCGCCCGTGCGCGTGCAGTCCATGACCAATACCGACACCGTGGATGCGGTGGAGACCGCCATTCAGGTGCGTCAGTTGGCCCAGGCCGGCTCGGAAATGGTGCGCATTACCGTGAATACGCCCGAGGCGGCTGCGGCCGTGCCTTACATCCGCGAGCAGCTCGACCGCATGGGCGAGTATGTGCCGCTGGTGGGCGACTTTCACTACAACGGCCACCGTCTGTTGACGGACTATCCTGCGTGCGCAGAGGCGCTGTCCAAGTACCGCATCAACCCCGGCAACGTGGGCAAGGGCGACAAGAAGGACAGGCAGTTCGGTCAGATGATCGAAATTGCAGCCAAGTACGACAAGGCCGTGCGCATTGGTGTGAACTGGGGCTCGCTCGACCAGGAAATCATGGCCGAGCTGATGGACCAGAACTCCAGGCGTGCCCAGCCCTGGGAAACCCGTCAGGTGATGTACGAGGCGCTGATCACTTCGGCCATCAGCTCTGCCGAGCTGGCCAAGAGCATCGGTCTGAACCCCGACAACATCATCCTGTCGTGCAAGGTCTCGGGCGTGCAGGACCTGATCTCGGTCTACCGCGAACTGGCACGCCGCTGTGACTATGCGCTGCACCTGGGTCTGACCGAAGCCGGTATGGGCACCAAGGGTACGGTGGCTTCCACGGCTGCGCTGTCGGTACTGCTGCAAGAAGGCATTGGCGACACCATCCGTGTCTCGCTCACACCCCAGCCTGGTGAAGCGCGCACCCAGGAAGTGGTGGTTGCTTCGGAAATCCTGCAGGCGCTGGGCCTGCGCGTGTTTGTGCCCAGCGTGACGGCCTGCCCCGGCTGTGGTCGCACCACCAGCACCACCTTCCAGGAACTGGCCAAGCAGATTGACGACTACCTGCGCGGCCAGATGCCCGTGTGGCGCATGAAGTACCCCGGCGTGGAAGCCATGAAGGTGGCCGTGATGGGCTGTATCGTGAACGGCCCTGGCGAGAGCAAGCATGCCGACATCGGCATCAGCCTGCCCGGCAATGGCGAAGCGCCTGCTGCCCCCGTGTTCATTGATGGCGAAAAAGCCATGACACTGCGCGGTGAAGGCATTGCCAAGGAATTCCAGCAGATCGTGGAGTCCTACGTGCAGCGCCGCTGGGGTGGTGCACAGGCTTGATTAAAACAATAGCGGCTAGCGCACGTGTATAAAGGTTTTCAAAGATAAAACACTTTGAAAGCCGCGCTAGATCAGCGTAAGCAGCTCTTATTTTTGTAAGAGCTGCCTTCTTGAGAGAACGACAAAGTGGCAAAGACCGAAAAACTCTCCGCCGTCAAAGGCATGAACGACATCCTGCCCGGTGAATCCGCGCGCTGGGAATGGCTGGAAGCGCAGGTGCGCGATCTGATGGGGCGCTTTGCCTACCGCAATGTGCGCACCCCCATCGTCGAGCATACGCAGCTGTTCGTGCGCGGCATTGGCGAGGTGACGGACATTGTGGAAAAGGAGATGTACTCCTTTGAAGACAAGCTCAATGGCGAAAAGCTGACCCTGCGCCCTGAAGGCACAGCCTCGCTGGTGCGCGCCACCATTGAAAACAACCTGCTGTACGACGGCGGCAAGCGCATGTGGTACATGGGCCCCATGTTCCGCCACGAGCGTCCCCAGCGCGGCCGTTATCGCCAGTTCCACCAGATCGGCGCTGAGGCTTTGGGCTTTGCCGGTCCGGATGTGGACGCCGAACTGATCCTGCTGGCCGTGTCGCTGTGGAAGCGCCTGGGCCTGACGCAGTGGCGCCTGGAAATCAACAGCCTGGGCCAGCCCGAAGAGCGCAAGGCGCACCGCGAAGCGCTGATCGCCTATCTGGAGCAGCACACCGATGTAATGGACGAAGAGGCCAAGCGCCGCATGTACTCCAACCCCTTGCGCGTGCTGGACACCAAGAACCCTGCCATGCAGGAGATGGTCAACGCCGCCCCCAAGCTGCTGGACTATCTGGGCGAAGCCTCGCTGGCGCACTTTGAAGGCCTCAAGGCCATTCTGGATGCCAACGGCGTGCCATGGACCGTGAACCCCCGTCTGGTGCGTGGTCTGGACTACTACAACCTCACCGTGTTCGAGTTCGTGACCGACCTGCTCGGCGCGCAGGGCACGATCTGCGCCGGTGGCCGTTACGACTACCTGATCGAGCAGATCGGCGGCAAGCCCGCTCCTGCCGTGGGCTGGGCGCTGGGTGTGGAACGCGTGCTGGAGCTGGTCAAGGAACTGGGTACTGACATTCCTCAGCCCCAGCTCGATGCCTACGCCATCGTGCCCGAGCAGTCCGCCATGCCCGTGGTGCTGCGCACGCTCACCCAGCTGCGCGAAGCCGGTGTGCGCGTGCAGATGCACACGGCCGGTGTCGAGGGTATGGGCTCCATGAAGTCGCAGTTCAAGAAAGCCGACGCATCGGGCGCGCACTTTGCCCTGATCTTCGGTGGTGATGAACTGGCGCAGGGCATGGTCACCGTCAAGTCGCTGCGCGACGGACAGGGTGCGCAAGTGCAGCAATCGCTGGCCGATGTGGCATCTTGGGCGCACAGCCTACAATCGAACGCTTAATTTGTTACGACACCAGATATGGCAACGCACCTCGACCTCGAAGAACAAGAGCAACTTGAACAGATCAAGCATTTCTGGAACAAGTGGGGCACGCCCATCACCACCGTAGCGGTGGTGGTCATGGCTGGTTTTGCGGGCTGGAATGGCTGGCAGTACTGGCAGCAGCGTCAGGCGTTGCAAGCCTCTGCAGTGGCCGATGTGGTCGTTGCAGCGGTGGCCAGTGGCGATCAGGCGCGCGCTCTGCAGGCCTTTGACACGGTCAAGGCCGACTACAAGGGCACGCTGCAGGCCGATCATGCGGCACTGGTGCTGGCACAGTCTGAGGTGGATGCCGACAAGCTGGCCGAGGCCAAATCCACGCTGCAATGGGTGGTGGACAACAGCAAGGACGAGGGCTATCAGGCCACCGCCAAGCTGCGTCTGGCGGCTGTGCTGATCCAGGAAAAGGATCTGGATGCCGCAGCTGCTTTGCTGCGCACCAGCTTCCCTGCAGAATTCAAGGGTTTGGCAGCAGATCGCCAGGGCGATGTGCTGCAACTGCAAGGCAAGCCCCAGGAGGCGACTGCAGCCTATCAGGAGGCATGGAAACTGCTTGCACCGCAAGTGGAATACCGGGCGCTGGTGGGCTTCAAGCTCAATGCATTGGGGCAAGCAACTTCTGACTCAGTGATCTCGACGGAGACAAAATAAGTGAATCACAGCGCGCAACACCAACAAGGTTCTCGTTTCTGGAAGACTGCTCAACGGACAGCACTGGCAGCAGTGCTGCTTACAGCCTTGGGCGGTTGTGCGTGGTTTGGATCGAGCAAGGCACCCAAGCCTCTGGATCTCGGCCCCAATGTGGTGAACTTGCCCGTGCGTCAGGCATGGAAGCTCAGCATCTCTCCCATCAAGGACAGCAATGTGCGCGCCAGCGTGCAGGGCGACAACGTGGTGATCGCCTCGGCCGATGGCCAGGTGGTGAGCATCAACGCTGCCAATGGCCGTGAAAACTGGCGTGGCCAGACCGGTCAGCGCCTGCAGACCGGCGTGGGTGCGGACGGTCGATTGGCTGCAGTCGTGACTGCAGGCAACCAGCTGTTTGTGCTCGACGGCGGCAACAAGCTCTGGAGCAAGCCGCTGGCTGCTGCTGCCTATACCGCTCCACTGGTGGCGGGTGGCCGCGTGTTTGTGCTGACCGCAGACCGTGCAGTTTCTGCCTTTGATGCAGAAAACGGTGCCCATCTGTGGACACAGCGCCGTGACGGCGAGCCACTGGTGCTGCGTCAGCAGGGCGTGCTCATGCCTTATGGCAACACCTTGCTGGTGGGCTTGTCCGGCCGCATGGTGGCGATGAATCCCGACAACGGCAACATCGAGTGGGAAGCACCACTGGCTTCGCCACGTGGCACCAATGATGTGGAGCGTCTGGTGGACCTGGTAGGTCCTGCCAGCCGCATGAGCAATGCAGTCTGCGCACGCGCCTTCCAGGCTTCCGTGGGTTGCGTGGACGCCAATGCAGGTCGTACAGCCTGGACGCAAACTGCCAAGGGAGCAGTGGGAATTGCAAGTGATGCAGAGTACGTGTTTGGCACGGAAAGCAACGGTATCGTGCAGGCATGGAAGCTGATGGATGGCGAAAAGGGCTGGTCTGTGGACCGCCTGCAGCACCGCAAGCTGACCGCACCGCTGGTGCTGGGGCGCTCGGTCGTCACAGCCGATGAGTTCGGTCTGGTGCACCTGCTGTCCAAGCGCGATGGTTCGCACCTGAACCGACTGACAACCGATGGAACTGGCGTGACCGTGACGCCAGTCGTGGCTGCAGATACTTTGGTCGTAGTGACCCGCGGCGGTAGCGTTTATGGCTTCCGTCCGGATTGATGAATAGTTTTCAATGAAACCAGTTATTGCCCTTGTTGGGCGGCCCAATGTGGGCAAATCCACCTTGTTCAATCGGCTGACAAAGTCCCGCGATGCCATCGTCGCAGACTTTGCCGGTCTGACGCGCGACCGCCATTACGGTCAAGGCCGACAGGGTAAGCACGAGTACATCGTGATCGACACGGGTGGTTTCGAGCCTGATGCCTCCAAAGGCATTTTCAAGGAAATGGCCAAGCAGACCCGTCAGGCTGTGGCTGAAGCCGATGTCGTGGTGTTTGTGGTGGACGCGCGTGATGGCCTGTCTGCACAGGACCATGACATTGGCAACTACCTGCGCCGTCTGGGCAAGCCCTGTGTGCTGGTGGCCAACAAGGCCGAAGGCATGAAGTCTGGCGCCCAGCTGTCTGAGTTCTATGAGCTGGGTCTGGGTGAGGTCTATCCGGTCTCTGCAGCCCACGGTCAGGGCGTGCGCGGTCTGGTGGATCAGGCGCTGGGTCTGCTCGACCTGCCCGAGGAACCCGAAGACGAAGACACCATCGAAAACGTCGAAGCACGTCCTGTGCGTCTGGCGCTGGCGGGCCGCCCCAATGCGGGCAAGTCCACGCTGATCAATGCCTGGCTGGGGGAAGAGCGCCTGGTGGCGTTTGACATGCCGGGTACCACGCGCGATGCGATTGCTGTTCCCTTTGAACGCCACGGTCAGAAGTTTGAGCTGATTGACACCGCAGGTCTGCGTCGCAAAGGCCGTGTGTTTGAAGCCATCGAGAAGTTCTCGGTGGTCAAGACGCTGCAGGCCATTGAAACAGCCAACGTGGTGCTGATGCTGATCGACGCCACTGAAGGCGTGACCGACCAGGACGCACACATTGCAGGCTATATCCTGGAAAGTGGCCGTGCTGTCGTGGTGGCGGTGAACAAGTGGGATGCGGTGGATGACTACCAGCGTCAGCTGGTGGAGCGCTCCATTGAAACCCGTCTGGGCTTTTTGCGCTTTGCGGCCATTCACTTCATTTCGGCCACCAAGCGCCAGGGCCTGGGTCCGCTGTGGGCATCTATCGTGCAGGCGCACAAGGCGGCGACTTGCAAGATGCCGACGCCTGTGCTGACCCGCGTGCTGCTGGAGGCCGTGCAGTATCAGACACCAAAGAAGGTGGGTGCGTACCGACCCAAACCCCGCTACGCACACCAGGGCGGCATGAATCCACCCATCATTGTGGTTCACGGCAATTCTCTGGAGCACATCACGGAAGCGTACAAGCGCTTTCTGGAAGGGCGCTTCCGCAAGGAGTTTGATCTGGTGGGAACGCCTCTGCGAATTGAGTTCAAGACTTCCCATAACCCCTATACCGACTGAGGACGGGAAGCCATTACCATTGCGCCCGGTGTGAACGAATCCCTGCGGGATGAGGGATCACGGGGCGCTGTGGTAAGGTGTCGGTTTACAACAAAATTTCCGAACACGGAGAATATCGTGAGCAATAAAGGTCAACTCCTGCAAGATCCTTTCCTGAATGCACTGCGTCGCGAGCATGTGCCTGTCTCTATCTATCTGGTAAATGGCATCAAGCTGCAAGGTCAGATTGAATCTTTTGACCAGTACGTTGTGCTGCTGCGCAATACAGTGACACAAATGGTCTACAAGCACGCCATCTCCACCATCGTTCCCGGTCGCGCCGTGAACTTCAACGTGGCTGACAACAACGACAACGAGGCAGCTGCCGCTTGAAACTGTTGACTCAACCTTTCCCCGCGCAGCAGCGCGGGGCAGGGGAGGGACGGATATGAGCGCGTCGTCCAGTTCCTCCCCTAACGCCACCCCCGTCGTTCTGGTTGGCGTTGATTTCGGGCTTCCCCATTTTGATGCTGAGCTTGAGGAGTTAGGGCTGCTGGCCCAGACTGCAGGCTTGGATCCTGTTGCACGCATCACCTGCAAGCGTAAAACGCCAGATGCTGCCCTGTTTGTTGGCAGTGGCAAGGCGGAAGAAATCCGCATGCTGGCGCAAATGCATGGTGCTCAGGAGGTGCTGTTTGACCAGGCGCTCAGTCCTGCGCAGCAGCGCAATCTCGAAAAATACATGCAGATGCCGGTCAACGACCGCACTTTGCTGATTCTGGAGATCTTCGCGCAGCGCGCGCGCAGCCATGAAGGCAAGTTGCAGGTCGAACTCGCACGTCTGCAATACATCAGCACACGGCTGGTTCGCCGCTGGACCCACCTGGAGCGCCAGATGGGTGGTATCGGTGGTCGTGGTGGCCCGGGTGAAAAGCAGATTGAACTGGACCGTCGCATGATTGCCGAGGCCATCAAGCGCACCAAGGAAAAACTGCAAAAAGTCAAAAAGCAGCGCCAGACACAGCGTCGTCAGCGTGAACGCAGAGATGTGTTCAACATCTCGCTGGTGGGTTACACCAATGCCGGTAAATCGACGCTGTTCAATGCCCTCGTCAAGGCGCGTGCCTATGCGGCTGACCAGCTGTTTGCCACTCTGGATACCACCACGCGGCAGCTGTATCTGACGGAAGCACAGCGTTCGGTCTCTTTGTCAGATACCGTGGGCTTTATCCGCGATCTGCCACACGGTCTGGTGGAAGCATTCCAGGCAACGCTGCAGGAAGCAGTGGATGCCGATTTGCTGCTGCATGTGGTCGATGCATCGAACGAAACCTTTCCTGAGCAAATGGATCAGGTGCGCAAGGTGCTGGGAGAAATCGGCGCGCTGGATATTCCGCAGATTCTGGTGTTCAACAAGCTGGATGCCTTGCCGGATGGGCGCAAGCCTGTGCAGCTGCAGGATACCTACGACGTGGACGGTGTGGCTGTGCCACGTGTCTTTGTCAGCGCGCGCACAGGTGCAGGTCTGACGCAGCTGCGCCAGATGCTGGCCGATGCTGTGCTGAGCAGCAAAGGTGCTGCGGAGGCAGTGCAGGAAGAGGAAAGCCTGCAGTTGCCGCCAATTTCCCCAGAAGAAGACGATGATTGAGCAAAGTGCCTGATCGAAGATTGGGCACAATGCCATTTGGTTCATAGCAATACCAATTGAGACTTTTCGCATGAATTTCCTGAATCGCGCCCCTCGATGGGCAGTGCTGCCAGAACGCTTGCGGGGGATGTTCAATCTGAAT
>JAEZZU010000124.1 GCA_023418355.1 Pseudomonadota bacterium
GTTCACGGCGGCTTATTTTATAATATTTATATTGTTTATATACTGCTTTTTTATTAAGAAGAATGGTTTTCACATAGCGTCACTAATAATAGGTATGTGTGAAATAATTTTATTGCAAGTTCCACAAATTCTTGCGAAAATTTCACACAGTCTAGTGTCTGTTATCTATGGACAAATTCAACTAAGTATATGTGTATTTGAAACACTGCTAAGTTTATATTTAATAATGTTTATATATAAGCTTAGGGGAAAGGAAATTGAAACTAGTTAATCTCAGATAAGGGTAAGTGCTCAATACGGGGGCGCATGGTCAGGGGTTATCAAGTATGAAATAATATTTCCATAAAATTGAATGGAGGTATTTGATCGTGCTGAAATACGAAAATTGGAGAGAGCTAGCCAGGAGTTGTCAGGAAAGCGGAATGTCGGTAAATGGCTGGAGCAAGAGAAACAATATTTCTACAACCACATGCCGACAATGGCTTGTGAGATTGAAGAAGGAAGAGCAGACTTTACAGAATACAGATCACGATACCGAATTGAGAGTTTGGGGCAAAATTGACCTGGAGCAGTCCGAGCTGACGGCATCCCCGGGCCCTGGTCGGCTCCCATCATCGATCCGGCTTTCCTATCATGACTGGAATATCGAAGTTAAGGATAGTTTTGATCCAATCCTGCTTTCACAGATCATAAAGATGGTAGACACGATATGCTGAAGTGCCTGGAACACCTTGACGCCATTTATGTGGCCTGTGGACCGACTGACCTGAGGAAGAATGTGGACGGCCTTTCGATCCTGGTGAAGCAGTCCTTTGGTCTTGATCCCTTCAGCAAATCCCTGTTTCTCTTTTGCAATGGAGCAAGAAATCGTCTCAAAGCGCTGGTCTGGGACCGAAATGGATTCATCATGCTGTACAAGCGTCTGGACGGTGCGGGGGCGAGATTTGTGTGGCCGAGCGATCCGGTGCAGGTGAGGGAGATCACGAATACACAATTAGAGAAGCTGCTTGATGGACTTTCCATTGATCCTCCGAAGGGATTCTCAGAGATAACAGCCAGAGACTTCTATTGAAAAATGATGCGGAAATCCGGCGAAAAAATACATAAGAAAAGTGGAAAAATGTCCAGTGAAAATCCGGCGCGAACGTTGGAAATACTGGACTTTTCTGCATTTTTATGGTATGATTTAATCATGGAAAAGATGATGAAGAACCTCACAAAAGAGAAGTTAATAGAAACAATCATAAAGCTTGAGAAAGAGGCAGAACAAAAGCAGGCGGAATACGAAAAGCTGCAAAAGGAGAATCTCCGGTTAAATGAGAACTTCGAGAAGCTCCGCCATATGCTCTTTGGTCAGTCCAGTGAAAAACGCCGGTTTATCGAGGATGCTGATCAGCTGTCCTTTATGGCGCGGATCATAAATGAAGCGGAAGTGTTTGCAAAGGACGCAGGTAAGGAAGAACTTTCGGAGATCCAGATCCCAGGCCACACCAGAAAACCGAAACGGACCAGGGAGGAACTGCTTGCATCTCTTCCCGCCGTCGAGGTCCTTCTTGATACGAAGGAAGCTGATCGTATCTGTGATGCCTGCGGAAGTAAAACCCGTTATCTCGGCAAAGAACATGTCCGTGATGAGATCGAGATCATTCCCCAGAAGATGTATGTTAAAAGATATGTCCGAGCCAATTATGTCTGTGATGAATGCCATAAGGAGGAAAACCAGGCCCGCATCATCAAATCGAACGTTCCAGAGCCTGTGATAAAGCATAGCCTTGCCTCTCCGTCGGCGGTTGCTCATGTGATGTATCAAAGATACGTCAATGCAATGCCCATTGCCCGTCAGGAAAAAGACTGGTGCTACCAGGGAGTCCAGGTAGGCAGGGCGACTCTGGGCAACTGGGTACTGAAATCCGCGAAAGAGCACCTGTTTCCGCTTTATGAGAGGATGAAGGAAGAGCTTCTGAAAAGTGGCGTGATCGCGGCGGATGAGACAGAAATCCAAGTGCTGAAGGAGAAGGACCGGTTGCCTTCGGCCAAGTCCAGAATGTGGGTTTATCGAAGTATCAGCCGGAGCATTGATGAGGAGGGGCCACCGCCGATCATCCTTTTCGAGTACCAGCCCGGCAGATCCGGTGAGTATGCGAAAAACTACCTCAAGGGATTTAAGGGATATTTGATGACCGACGCGTATCAGGGGTACAACGCAGTTCCCGATGTAACCCACTGCTATTGCTGGTCGCATATGCGCCGGTATTGGCACCGGGCGCTGCCAAAGAATCCAAAAGGATCCAAGGCAAAGATCGGTGTGGCCTTCTGCGATAAGCTCTTCGAGTTGGAGCGCCAGTGGAAGGATCTGCCACAAGAGCAGCGATATATCCAACGAAATCAGCACGCAAAGTTCATTCTGGATGCATACTTTGCTTGGGCGGAATCCCTGAATGCACTTGAGGGTTCCAGCCTGGGGAGTGCAGTCAATTATGCCATGAACAACAAGGCAGGGCTTTTAGGATATCTAAAGGATGGCAGAATTGAAATTTCAACGAATTGGATTGAGGGCAATATCCGTAAATTTGTAATCGGCAGAAAAAACTTCATTGCGGTCGATACCGTAGCGGGCGCCAGGGCGAGCGCTGTCTGCTACAGCCTTGTGTTAACCGCTCAGGACAACGGCCTCAATGTATATGAATATTTGAAATATCTGTTTCAGGAGCTTCCGAAAAGAAGAAAAGATAAAGATGGATCTATTCTGGAAAATTGTCTGCCCTGGTCTAAGAC
>JAEZZU010000130.1 GCA_023418355.1 Pseudomonadota bacterium
ACCCTCGTCGTACCTTCCAATCGTTCCCGGCGACCCGCGCGCCGGGAATCGGTTTCCATAACCAGTGCGCTCACTGGTGGAGGAAACGAAACCTAAAGTCAGTGAGACGCCCGGAAATCCCGCAGGATTTCAGGCTCACGCAGTCTTCTTCTTATGCGTTGAAAAGCCGCCCGGCGGATTTTCAACGCCCCTTTTCACGGCATCAGCGCCGCGAGGCGCGTGACGAGACCGGTGATCAGCGGCACGCTCATCGCGGCCAGCGCCACCCGCGCGCCCAGCTCGATCCGCCCGGCCAGCGCGCTCTCGCCCGCATCCCTCGAGAGCTGCGCGCCGAACTCGGCGATCAGCGCGATGCCGGCTGCCCGCAGCATCAGAAGCGTCGATTCCCCGGAGACGCCCGCGCCCGAGGCCAGCGCCCGCGCGGCGTCGGCCACGGTTTTGAGGTCCCCGATCGCCATCAGAAACGCCACCGTGCCCGCCGCCATCGCCACCGCGGCCGCCATCTCGGGCCGGTTGCCCCGGAGCATCGCCGCCACCAGCGCCGCCGCCACGCATAGAAGCACCAGCCGCACAACCTCCATCGGCCCACCCCCGGTCCATTCAGATTGCAGGGGTCTCCTTTCGGGATTCAACGCCCGCTTTAGTATAAATTGAAGATGCTCTTGACGCTGGTGAAGAAGTCGCTGACCAGGTTTGCCACCATCAGGAGCACGATGACGAGGCCCGTCAGCGTCGTCAGCATCGCCATGTCGTCCCGCCCCGCCCGGGAGAGCACCTGCGCCAGCACCGAGACCAGCACGCCGATTGCGGCAATCTTGAACACCAGATCGACGCTCAAGCGCATCCCTCCTACCTACATTAGCAGTATCGCCAGCGACAGCCCAGCGAGAAAGCCCAGCGTGGCGTAGAGCTTGCTCTCCTCCCGGGCCTTTTTGTCGGCCTCGCGCCGGAGCGCCTCCAGCCCTTCCAGCGCGCCGGAGAGAAGAATGCGCTGCTGCGCCGCGCCGCTCTCCCCCAGCCCTTCGAACAGCGCCGTCAGCGCCTCGAGGTCCGTCGCGGTGAGGCAGTCCAGCGCGCCCCCCCGCTGGGTGAGCGCACCCCTCGCCCGCTGCCAGCCCTGGGACGCGCCGCCGCCGGCCATCTCTTCCGCCACCAGACGCATCGCCTCGTGACCGCCGCCGAGCGCCGCCTTGAGCGGCAGGAGTTTCTCCAGCATGTCCACCCGAAGCCGCAACACGCTCTCCATCAGCGCGGCCAGCGTCCTCGCCCTGCGCACGCAGGCCCCCGCCACCGCCCGTCCGGCCAGAGCGCAGGCGGCGGCCAGCGCCGCCGCCGCGACGAAGCGCAGCATCAAGCCCATCCCCCTCCCGCATCCACGACCTCCAGGATGCGGCCGGGCGCGCCGCCCAGGACCGCGAAGACTTCGAACAGCCCGCCCTCCATGAGCGGCGCGAGGCTGCGCTTGCGCCGTGCCGCGTGAATGCCCGCCGCGTGGGCCGAGGCCAGCACCATCACCCCCGCGCAGGCCGCCTCATACACCGAGCGGGCGTCACCCTCGCCGCCCAGTTCGTCCGTCACCACCGCGTCGGGAGCCATCGAGCGCACCAACCGCTCGATCAATTGCGCCTTGTCCGCGCCGGTGGCCACGTCGCATCGGGGTCCCAGCGCCATCGTCGGCAGGCCGTCCAGCGCGGGCGCGGCCAGTTCCCCCCGCTCGTCCGCCAGCGCCACGCGCCAGCCCAGCCCGGAAAGCTGCCTCGCCGCGTCCCGCAGCATCGTCGTCTTGCCCATGCCCGGCGGCGACAGGATCAGCGCGCTGTGCAGCCTGTCCCCCGCCGTAAGGTGCGGCATCAGAGCGTCCGCCGCCCCCGGAACCGCCCGCGCCACGCGGATGCACATCGAAAGCGCACCGGTCAGCCCCGTCACGCCGCCCTGCCCGGAGGCGTACTGCCCCGTCAGCCCCACTCGGTGTCCCTCGGGAAGCGTAAAAAAGCCTTGGCGAATGCGCTCCTCGCAGGCGTAGATCGAGTAGCCGGTCATCTGCAGCACCAGCTCGTCCAGCTCCTGCCGGGAAACCGCCGGGCCGATCAGCTCCGAGCCCGCCGCGCCGCGCACCTCCACGCTCTGCCCCACCCGGATGCGCACCTCGGTCAGCCCATCTACGCCGGACAGCCTGTCCCGAATCAGCGGATAATCGTCAAACACGTCGCCCTCCACGTGAAATATATGCCGCCGGACTGCCCGGGCATGCCTACAAGAGGAACTGCAGCGCCACCACCAGCGCTGCCCCGGGCAGCCCCAGAAACCCCACCAAAAGGGCCGTGAAGGGGTTGATGGCGACGTAGATGCCCGTGATGCCGCTCAGTTGGTTGATCAGCCACAGCGCGAGCACGCCCATCAAACCGCCCGCGATCAAACGCCAGAGGAATCGCATCGGCACCAGCAAGAGCCATCCGATCGCATAGAGAAGTCCCAGTCCCAGCGCGAACGACACCACGAGCTCCCACGGGATCCTCACCGCCCTCACCCCCCTTCACGCACTAACAGATTATGCCGCGGGGCCGGGGTTATGAGTCCCGGCCGGTTGTTAGCACTCTCTGTTATCGAGTGCCAAATTTAACTTGACAGGACCTCCTCTGTTCCATAAAATATGGGTAAAGCAATGAAAAATGGGTCAAAACCCGCATTGGGAGGCAAGCAGCATGTCCAAGACCGGCAACATCACCATCAACGCGCAAAACATCATGCCCATCATCAAGCGGTGGCTGTATTCCGACAAGGATATCTTCCTCAGGGAGCTGGTTTCCAACGGCTCGGACGCCATCGCCAAGCATAAGCTCCTGACGCTTAACGGCGACGCGCCCGCGGAAGACGCTTACCGCATCGACGTCGTCGCAAATGAAGCGGAGGGCACGCTGAAGATTATCGACAACGGCATCGGTATGACGGACGACGAAGTCAAGCGCTTCATCGCCCAGGTCGCCTTCTCCGGCGCGGAGGAGTTTTTGAACAAGTACAAGTCTGATGGCGAAAACAGCGGCATCATCGGCCACTTCGGCCTGGGCTTCTATTCGGCGTTCATGGTGTCCTCGAAGGTCGTCATCGACACCCTTTCCTGGCAGCCGGGCGCCGAGGCGGTGCGCTGGATCAGCGAGGATGGCATGAAGTACACGATGGAGCCCTCCGATCGCACCGAGCGCGGCACCACCATTACGCTGACCGTCGCCGAGGAAGAGCACGAATTCCT
>JAEZZU010000195.1 GCA_023418355.1 Pseudomonadota bacterium
CGCGCCAGCACCTGCAGGAGTTCGGCTTTGAGCCTGACGCCTCCATCCTGGCCGAGAAGATGGACATCCCCGAGGACAAGATCCGCAAGATCATGAAGATCGCCAAGGAGCCTATCTCCATGGAGACTCCCATCGGTGATGATGACGACAGCCACCTGGGCGATTTCATCGAGGACACCAACAACACCGCCCCCGTGGAAGCCGCCATGCAGGCTGGCCTGCGCGATGTGGTCAAGGACATCCTCGATGGCCTCACCCCCCGCGAAGCCAAGGTGCTGCGCATGCGCTTCGGTATCGAAATGTCCACCGACCACACGCTGGAAGAAGTGGGCAAGCAGTTTGACGTGACACGTGAGCGTATCCGTCAGATCGAAGCCAAGGCACTGCGCAAGCTCAAGCACCCCAGCCGTTCGGACAAGCTG
The DNA here is from genome assembly GCA_023418355.1 of Pseudomonadota bacterium. Lineage (GTDB taxonomy): Bacteria > Pseudomonadota > Gammaproteobacteria > Burkholderiales > Burkholderiaceae_C > Comamonas. The sequence continues at coordinate 423 of JAEZZU010000195.1, forward strand.
CGCAGCTTTATCGATTCGCTGTAAGTCTGCGGCCCCTGCCCCTTGCGGGCAGGCCATGCCTCAACGCAGAAGGAGACCCTCGGGTCTCCTTTTTTTATGGGCAGTTGCTGGCGGCGCTCTCCGTGCGCCCTCAGCCGCCAGACTCCTCACGCACAATGCGCCACTGGCCGCCTTCCCGCTGCAGCTGCAGCTGCTTGCGCGCATTCGATCGGTACTCCCCCGATGCATAGGTCTGCTGAAAGCTGGCCGTGGCCCTGCTGCCTTCCACCTGCACCCGCAGGTCATTGAAGTCCACGGTAATCGCAGGCCGCCCCACAATGCGCTCGTGCCGCTCCTGCTTCCAGACTTCCAGCGGCGTGCCCTGCGCAGGCTCAAACTGCGCGCTGTAGGCCGCATAGTAGGCAGGCATGTCCTGCTGCTCCCAGGCATGCGCCCAGGCCATGACGGCAGCCAGCACATCGGCTACGGCCTGCTTGCTGTCAGCCGAAGCACGCACCGGCGCAGCGCTGGGCGGCACCGGCTGCGCCACCGGGCGGCTCACCGCCATGCTGGCCACAGGCACCGCTGGCAGCGCCATGCCCGTGCTGGCCAGCACCTGCTGAATCAGCGCCAGCTTGGATGCCAGCATAGTGCGCGAGGCATCCAGCTGCGTGGCTTCGCCATAGACCTGCGCCGCCATGCGTGTGTGCAAGTCACCCAGGTTTTCCAGCATGAGGATGTATTCGCGTGTTCCCATCACATGCTGCGGCGCGGTACGCTGGCCAGTGACTGTGACGGCCTCCATGGTGTTCTCTGGCTGCTTTCCATCAGATGCCGCAAAGCTCACAGTGCCCGTGGTGATTGCCACACAGGCCAGACCCGAGGCCGCGAGCGCATGAACCAGTCGTGAAGCATGGGGGGCAGCAGCCCGGGAAACAGCGCAAGCAAAAGGCATAAGCAGGAACTTTCAGCGTTCAATGAGCGATGCAGCGGCATGCCGATGCACCACCAAGCATCCGGCAAAAACCGGAACCCTATCCGCAAACAGCGGATTGGCATGTAGGCCACCAGCGCAAATGTAAGCCTTTGTTCGTCTCTGCCAACTCCCGATCCACCCGGGGGTGTGCAGCGCACACAAAAAAGGGCAGCCACAACGGCTACCCCTTTGCGCTACGCATGTTGTGTTTCGGCGTGCTTACACGTATTCCAGCTTCAGCAGTGCTGCCGTGCGCTGGCGCGTTTCAAAGCAGGCCTGTGCATCTTCACGCAGGTCCACGCCATAGGTGGGAATGATGGTCTTGAGCTTGCCCAGCCAGCCATCGGGCGTGAGGTGCTGGTCAAAGCACTTTTGCAGCACCTGCAGCGCGATGTAGGCGGCCGTGGATGCGCCGGGCGAAGCACCCAGCAGGGCTGCCAGCGACTTGTCACCCGATGCAATCAGCTCCGTGCCGAACTCCAGCGTGCCCAGCTTGTCCGTGCCGGGCTTGATGATCTGCACACGCTGCCCCGCCACGGCCTTGCTCCAGTCCAGAGAACGTGCCTGCGGATAAAAGTCCTTGAGCATCTCGAACTGGTGGGCCGAGCTCATCAGCACCTGCGAGATCAGATACTCGCTCAGCTCCCAGTTGTCCTTGGCCACATCCAGCATGGGCAGCACATTGCCGGGGCGCACCGAACGGAACAGGTCGCTCAGTGAGCCATGCTTGAGAAAGCGGGTGGAAAAACCGGCATAAGGCCCGAACAGCAGCGACTTCTTGCCGCCGATGATGCGGGTGTCCAGGTGCGGCACGGACATCGGAGGCGAGCCGTGCGGCGCCTTGCCATAGACCTTGGCCTGGTGGCGATCAGCAATGTCCGCCACATCGCAGCGCAGCCACACACCGCTGACCGGAAAGCCTCCGTAGCCGTGCCCTTCCGGAATGCCGGACTTTTGCAGCAGCTCCAGCGCCCCGCCGCCCGCACCAATGAACACAAACTTGGCACGGATGCTCTGGTGCGCATGCGTCTGCGTGTGTCTGGTGCGCACCAGCCAGCTGCCATCGTCCTGCTGGTGCAGGTGCTCCACATGCTGGTGGTACTGCACCTCAAAGCCGCTTTGCTCACGCAGCTGCGCCACCAGCAGATGGGTGAGTGCGCCATAGTCCACATCCGCACCGCTGACGATGCGCGTGGCCGCCACAGGCTGGCCCGCTGTGCGGCCTTCCATGATCAGCGGCGCCCATTGCGCAATCTGCGCTGGGTCTTCGCTGTACTCCATGCCGCGGTAGCAGTGGTGGCCTGCCATGGCCTTGTAGCGCGCACGCAGATAGGCCACGTTCTCCTCACCCCAGACAAAGCTCATGTGCGGGCAGGGGTGGATAAAGGCCTGCGGGTCCGGAATACGACCCTTTTGCACCAGATAGCTCCAAAGCTGGCGCGATACGTCAAACTCCGTGTTCACCTCCAGCGCCTTGTGAATGTCTACGCTGCCATCGGGCCGCGCCGGGGTGTAGTTCATCTCGCAGTTGGCTGCATGGCCCGTACCGGCGTTGTTCCAGCCGTGCGAGCTTTCCTGCGCGCAATCGTCCAGCGACTCCACCATGGTGATGGACAGGGACGGTTCCAGCTCCTTGAGCAAGGTGCCCAGCGTAGCGCTCATGATGCCTGCGCCAATCAGCAACACATCAGTCTGTGTGGAAGGTGTCATAAATCAGATCAGTTCCTGCTGCAAAAAGGCCCAGCCATGGGCTGGGCACAACGAATCGGTCAACGCTCAGGCCTGTGCAGGCACAAACGGTATCTGCGCGCCCTCGGCAAAGATCACATAGGCACGGCGCCAGGGCTGGTCGTCCACCAGCTGCCAGCGGTGGCCCTGGCCCACGGTATCGTCCGCCCACAGCACATCGCCGGGGTGGATGCGTACCTTGCTGCCATCAGGCATTTCAAAGTCCAGCGTGCCGCTGAGCGTCAGCACAAACTGGTGGGCCGGGGCGGTGTGCCAGTCAAAGCTGCCGCCCTGCCCGGTCTCGCGAAACGAAATACTGCGTGCCCCCACCACAGTGCTGAGGAAGTCGCCGCGCTCACCGCTCGGCAGATCAATATGCCCATCCACAAAATGCGACTTGCCATCGGGGCCGGTAAAAAGCTTCACGCATCGGATCATTGCTAGCGCCTTTCTGACGATCAATTACAGCTACTGTTTTTACAGCATTTCCACCACAGCAATCCCCAAAGCCATGGTCAGCAAGGACAGCACCGTGCTGATCATCACCGTGGACGCTGCATCTTCTTCATAAATTTTCTGGGCTACCGCCAGCGCCGGGGTGGCCGTCGCGGTAGGCAGGATACCGATGATGAAGGCCGACTTCAGCAGATCCCCCTGCAATCCCAGCGCAATGCCTGCACCGAGAATGATGGCCCCCTGCACAATGTTCTTGAGAAAGACATTGAACAACACCTCCAGCTTGAAGCTGGGCTTGATGCCAGACAGATACAGCCCCAGAAAGAACAGCGCCACGCCCCCCCGCCGTCTTGCCCAGCTCGTCGAGCGAGTCCGTAGCCAGCCCCGGCAGCTTGATGCCACTCACACTCAGAATCGCCCCCAGAATCGGCAGGCACACCAGTGGCTGGCGCACGGAATGCCAGAAATTGGCGGCCGCGCTTTGCCCCTGCTTGCTCCCGCCCATCAGCATCAGCGCAATGGGCAGGATGATGATGGTGTAGATCAGATTGCCAATCACCATGGCAATCAGCCCGGCACTGCCTACCGTGGCCAGCAATATTGGCGGTCCGCAGTAGGCCATGTCCGGGAACGAGGCGCACAGCGCCTGCATGCTCGCATTGGCGCGGTCATGCCGGAAGAACAGCTTGCCCGCAATAAATGCCGCCACAAATGCCAGTACCAGGCCCAGCCCCATGGCCAGCGCATAGTCAGCATTCAGAATGGTTTTCGGGTTGGCATTGGCCGCCGCCACAAACAGCGCAATGGGCAGCGCAATCTTGACCACAAAATCTGCAAACGCCTGCGAATACTCGCGCTTGATAAAGCCTGTATAGCCCGCCAGCAGGCCTACGCCGCCCCCCACCACAATAGGGCCAAGGGCGCTGGAAATGGTTTCAATCAGCATGCAAGCTCCTGTGGAATGCGTTGAAGAAATTCGCGCAATGAACCGGTACGTGTTGCTTCAAACTCGCTAGGCCCATGAACCTAGGTGCTGTGCTGGTCCAGACACTCATAGTGGAAAGTGCCCGGAGCCTGCGCAAAGTGTTCACTGATTGCAGCGCGCCAGGCGGTGAACACCTTGGACTTGCGAAAGCCTTCCATGTGGTCTTCCAGCGTTTTCCAGTGGATTTCAATCACGTACTGGCTGCTGTCTTCGATACAGCGGCGGATGGTGTAGCCCAGACAGCCGGGGAACGGCGCAATAAAGGACTGGGCTGCCTGCGTGATGGCAGCTTCAAATGCCTGGTTCTGACCGGGATGAATATGGAGGGTGGTGACTTCAATAATCATGGCAATACTTTGGTTGCTGTGCTGGCAGCGGCAAGCGCCGTACATAAGCCTGAGGGTAGCCAGAAAATACCGTATTGCATACCGGCTGCGCGGGGGCCGCTGACCGTTGAGACAACGCACAACCAAAATCAGAATTTCTCGCTTCTGAAAAGCCAAAACTGCGGAAGGCAAATTTCAGAATTTGCCTATGTACAAAACTCTCTGTAACCAATAGTGTTTTCACACTCCGCTCACCACAGGCTCATGGATGAACCTGCCTGAAAGACAGAAAGTTTTTATGCACCTTGCTCCCACGCGCGCAGCTGGCCTTGCGCCGCAGCCACTTCGCGCACTTGCGCTGGCCAGCCTGCTCAGCCTTTCGCTGCTGGCGCATGCCGCAGACAATGCCTCCAGCACCGCCGCCAGCGCTACGCAGCAGCCTGCCGTGCCACAGCCCACGGCGTCCAGCACGTCCGCATCCAGACTGCAGACATCGGCCTTTGACCAGGCACGCGAGCGCTTTACCCAGGGCGTCATCGCCACGGAACAGAAAAAGTACCAGGAAGCCATTCAGATCTTTACCGCGCTGACCAAAGACTTCCCCAGCTGCCGGAGCCCTACAACAACCTGGCCGTGCTCTATGCCTCGCAGGGTGATCTGATGCAGGCTGCCACATTGCTGCAGCAGGCCGTGCGCATCGACCCTTACTACGCCTCCGGCTATGAAAATCTGGGCGATATGTACGCCCTGCTGGCCAACGAAGCCTATAACAAGGCCGTCTCGCTGGACGAAATGCGCACCGGCCTGCCCGCCAAGCTGGCGATGATTCAGCAAATCTTCCCCGACGGTGCCTCCGGCATTTCCCGCACGGAGCGCAAAGCACCAGCCACCACCAGCGCCCGGCCTGCAAGCCCTGCGGCTGAAGCACAGCCCCAGCTGCACAGCCCGCAGGCCCTCACCATTGCGGTGGAACATGCCGTCAAGGACTGGGCCGCTGCCTGGGCCAGCCAGAGCCTGCCGCGCTACTTTGCCGCCTATAGTGATCAGTTCAAGCCCCTCAAAGGCAGCCTGGCCGCCTGGAAAGCCGAACGCAGCGCGCGCATTCAGGACAAGGGCTTTATCAAGGTGGACATCAGTGATCTGAAAGTCCAGATCAACGGCAACCGGGCCACCGCCACCTTCCGCCAGCGCTACACCGCAGACAACTATCAGTCCAACGACCGCAAGACCCTGGAGCTGCAGCGCGAAGGCGACAAGTGGCTGATCACCCGCGAATTCCCCAGCCCTTAAGCCGCAGTGATCTGGGCGGCAGTCACCACCCCCTCAATGCGCCAATCCGGGTGAATGGTGGGGCCGAGCACCGTGCAGCGTGGGGGCGTGTGGCCGGGCACGACCCAGGCGTCCCAGACTTCGTTCATCACATCAAAGTCCTTGGGGTCACGAATAAAGATCTGGCACGACAGGATGTGCGCCTTGCTGCTGCCAGCCTCAAGGAGCAGACGCTCCACAT
>JAEZZU010000199.1 GCA_023418355.1 Pseudomonadota bacterium
TGGCACACGCAAACCACTCCTCCGGCACCTCGCCACGCGCGCAGATCAAAGCACCATCCTTGAACCGTTTGACGTAAGCGCATCGCAATATGTCGTGCCGCAATGAAGGGGAAAGGGATGAAAACCAGCGACCAGCATTGATCGCCTCTCTCTCTTCCATAGTAAGAATCGGGTCGTCCATAGCCTGTCTTGTCTGTGACTAAAAACCGCCCCATTGTCGCGTCAGAGACCGGCCCCTCCACCGCCCACCCGGGCTGGAAGCCGCTGTGCTGTCAACCTCGTGACAGACTTGGCACTTCAGGCGGCAAACATCACGGGTAAACCCTGTGCCATCTGATGCGCCAGCGCTGTCGCCAAGTACAGCCCGCAACAAAAACGGCACATGGGGATCTGTTCCACCATGTGCCGTCGCACGCTGCTGCCATGCTTTGCCATGGCGGTAGCTTCTGAATACATAGCTGCCAGCGAAGGCTACATCTGCCCTGCAGCCATTTTTTATATCAATTCAGTCCGCAGACTGCTGATCCCCCTCGCTCAGCTGCACCGGCTGGCGCTGACCATCCCCTGTAACCAGACAGTTGATCTGCCCTTCACGCAGAGGCACACCCAGCAGCTCCTTGTCCCAGCCTTCGATGAGCTTGAAGTTCATGGATTCATTGACCAGCTTGCGCTCCTGCAGCAGCGTCTTCAGGTCTTCGGGCGTCAGTTCAATGGCCTGTGGATAGGCCTTGTCATGGGCCTTCCAGTACTCACGCATCATCTGCGTTATAGCGTCGTAGAGATTTGGCATAGCCTGCAAGTGTAGGCAGCTTGGCAAGCCTGCAAGGCATGCGATGGTGATGATGGGGCGTTCTTGTCAGGTCCGCAAAACCTGTTTGCTCAACGCTCAAGACTGTCCACGTTGAATACGTGGTGCATCACACGCCTGGCGACCTAGACTGGGTATACACAGCAGAACAACCAATTTCATGCACTACCTCAACCATGCCGCCTGCGGGCCAATGTCAGATGCCACGCGAAACACCATTCACGCCTACATGCGCCAAGAGCAACAGCTGGGCGGCTATGGCGCTGCCAAGCAGGTGCAAAAAGCGATTGCAGCCATTTATCAAAAAATCGCTCAGGCTATCCATGCACACCCTGAAGATATCGCCTTGACACAAGGCAATAGCGACGGCTGGGGACGCATCGTGAGCAGCATGGACTGGCGCCGAGGTGGACGCATTCTTGTCGCGCGTAATGAATGGGGAGGAAATCTTGGCGTCCTGATGCAGCTGCGCATGCAATACGGTGTTCACATCGAAGAGATACCATGCAATGCCCATGGCCTCATTGACTTAGATGCGCTGACACACTTGCTGCAGACACCGGCCAGCCTGGTGGTGCTCACCTGGTTTTCCTCCAACAGCCCACTGATTCAACCTGCTGAGGCCATTGGTGATCTGTGCGCTCGATACAAGACACCTCTGCTTGTCGATGCAGCACAGGCCATGGGCCAGTGGCACATTGACGTACAAGCCCTGCAATGTGCCGCGCTCACGGCACCCGGACGCAAGTGGCTACGTGGCCCCCGTGGAACGGGGTTTGCATATGTGCACCCCAATTTTTTGCCGTTGTTGCAACCTCTGGGTGCAGATCACTTCTCCCGTCCATGGCAGACAGACAACGCATGGACCTACAGAACAGATGCAAGACGGCTGGAGCTCTCAGAGTCTTCCATCGCCTTGCGACTGGGGCTAGGCCAAGCCTTGGACGAATGGAATACTGTGGGTATATCCCAGGCGCAAGCGCAAATCCAGCAACGTGCTGCATGGCTGCGTGAACGCTTGCAGACACTCCCATCCATCCAAGTGCATGTCCCGCCCAACGAGCATTTCTCTGGCATCGTGACTCTGGAGTGTCTGTCCCACAGCCACGAACACATTCTCACCAGCTTGCAACACCAGGGCATTGAGGCAGCGTTATGCCCACAAGCCTTTACACCATGGGATATGACTGCCCGCCAACTGCCGTCGGTGCTGCGGTTGTCACCGAGTTATGACACGCCCGGAGACAGTCTGGAATTTTGCGTAGATGCGCTAAAAACTGCGCTGCGGCAATAGATCCTGTTGCACCCTCGCGAGCTGAGAACAGCTTGAGCATCTGGACAGACACTGGCTATTTCCCCCATCCACAGGCACAATCCGCCCCGCCACTTTGTGGCATTCGCTAGGGGTGTCCTGCTGCGCTGCGGCAGGGCTGAGATCACACCCTTTGAACCTGATTGAGGTCATCCTCGCGCAGGGAAGCTGTCTTGGTGATTCGCCCGCCGTGGTTCCCGGTGCGGCGTGGCGCGCCGTCACGGCCCCTGCTTCGTTGACATACGGAGCATTCATGTCTGTTTCTTCTTCCGCTTCAGCGCCACACAACCAGGCGCTGTCTCCCACCACCGATGCAGAGCGCGTCTTTGGTTTTCGCGACCATGCCGCGCTGTGGTTCAGTCTGGGCGTAGGCCTGCTGGTCATGCAAGTGGGCGCTTATCTGGTGCCTGCACTGTCCACCCAGCAGGCCGTGCTGGCCATCGTGCTGGGTTCGCTGCTCGGTGCCGGGCTATTGGGCTGGATGGCCAAAATTGCCTGCACCACAGGCCTGTCCAGCGCCGCGCTGATGACGCATGTCTACGGCACGCAGTTTGCCAAGCTGCCCATCCTGCTCAATCTCGTGCAGCTCATTGGCTGGGGTACGTTCGAGCTGGTAGTGATGCGCGACGCCACCGTCGCCATTGCACGTGAGGCCGGGGGCATGCAGGCCAGCTACTGGCCCCTCCTGACCACGCTGCTCTGGGGTGCAGTGATTGCGCTGCTGATCAGTGGCTCCATGCTCAAGCTGGTGCGTCAGCTGATTGCGCGCGTGGCACTGCCGCTGGTGGTGCTGTCCCTGCTCTGGCTGAGCTGGAGCTTTGTGCAGCAGGCACTGCAGCAAGGCTGGTCCAGCCTCTGGCAGCGACAGGGCACAGGCGGGATGGGCTGGCTGCCCGCCATGGATCTGGTGGTAGCCATGCCAATTTCCTGGTTGCCCTTGGTGGCGGACTATGCACGCCACGGGCGTGATGGCCGCTCTGCCCTGCATGGCACCTGGCTGGGCTATGCCATTGCCAACATCTGGTGCTATGGACTGGGCGTGCTGGTGGCCTTGACGCTGCCCAGTCAGGACCTGGTCACGGCGCTGCTGCTGGCACAGGGCGGCTTGATTGCGCTGAGCCTGATTCTGATTGACGAGGTCGACAATGCCTATGGCGACACCTACTCCGGTGCCATGGCCGTGCACAGCGTGCTGCCACGCTGGAGCGTGCGCCAGTGGGGCCTGCTGCTGACGCTGATCTGCGTACTGATGGCGCTGGTGCTGCCCATGCACAGCATTGAGCCGTTTTTGCTGCTGCTCAGTTCTGTGTTTGTGCCGCTGTTTGGCGTGATTCTGGGGCGTCTGGCATGGCAGCAGCAGGTACAGTTGCAGACCACGCACAGCGTGCACTGGAGCACGGTGCTGCTGTGGCTGGCCGGTGTGCTGCTCTACCACTGCATGCCGCTGATCAGCGAGGATGCTGGCCGCGCCATTCCCACCTTGCTGATCTGCTTTGTGCTGGCGCGCTGCCTGCCGCGCGGCACAGCCAGCTGATCGAACCAACGCCCCCTGTCATGGCGCGGTGCTGGATGCCCAGCCAAACAGCGCCATGGTCGCAGCTGCTGCAAGCCATGCAGCACTGCACCTGTCATACACGGCGCTGGAATGCAAGCATCCAGACTTGCTGCTTGGACATGCTTTCATCCAGCGCAAAATTGCTTGCGCAGTTTAGTTGTGTCCAAAGGTTTCCGCAGTTAATATGCGCCGCGTTGTGAAAATGTCAGTGCGCGCCCTCCTATCTTGTAGGAAAAGATCCTGCCACCCGGCGCTGTGCGGCATGATTCACCCCATGTGAGGCACTGTGTATTACGCTTGAAGCACCGCTCACACCACGCTGCAAACCACTGGTTGGCGCGGGTGAATAAGCAGGATTGCGCCACCACGCACCCGGCTTGTGTGAGTGAGCTTCGTGCCTCATCCCTTTGATTTACAGGAGTTATTGCCGCGTGTTGCACTCATTCACCCTTCACCTCACCCGCTCCCTGCGCCGTGGAGGCTTTGCGACGCTGTTGTTGACCGGCATGCTGGCTGCTGCCCCTACGCTCGCCCAAGCACAAGAGTTTCTGAGTATCAAGGGCAACACCGTCAACATCCGCGCCAAGCCGAACACCAAGTCTGAAATTGCCTGGGAGCTGATCAACGGCTACCCCGTGGAAGTCATTGCCCATGAAGGCGACTGGGTCAAAGTGCGTGACTTTGAAGGCCCTCTGGGCTGGGTGCACAAGCCCCTGACCGCCAAGGACCCTCACTTTCTGATCAAGGCCAATACGGTCAATCTGCGTTCCGGCCCCAGCACCAAGCATGGCGTCGTGACCAAGCTGAACAAGTACGACATCGTCAAGACGCTGGAAAAGCAGGGCGAATGGGCCAAGGTCAAAACCGCTGAAGGCCTGGAAGGCTGGATGTCCACCAGCCTGGGCTGGGGCTGGTAAGGCCTGCAACGCCCCACCAACAACAAACGGCGCTTCAAGCGCCGTTTTTTTGATAGCTGCTTGCGCAGTCTGGATGCGCCCTAGCCCCGGAAAATCATCTGAGGCAATGGTGCAAAACCATGGTTCAGCGGCCCATGGCCCTGCCCTGTATGCACCTGCGCCCCCGAAGCAATGGCCCCCACAATGTAAGTGCGCGCACTCTCCACAGCAGCAACCAGATCAAAGCCCAGCGCCATGTGCGCCGCAATGGCGGACGAGAGCGTGCAGCCCGTGCCGTGGCCGTTGTGGGTGTGGATGCGCTGGCTGCCCAGTTCCTTGCGCAGACCATCCTTGCCTGCCAGCAGGTCCACCACCCATTCACCAGGCAGGTGACCGCCCTTGAGCAGCACATGGGGCGCGCCCATGTCCAGCAGGGCCTGGGCCGCGGCTTCCATGTCCGACACAGCTTCAATCTTGCGACCGATCAGCCAGCCTGCTTCGTCCAGGTTGGGCGTGATGACCGTGGCCAGCGGGAACAGCTCACGCACCAGCACGGCTGCGGTTTCGTCGTGGATCAGCTTGTCGCCACTGGTGGCCACCATCACCGGATCCAGCACCACCTTGGTGATGCCGTAGCGGCGGATGGCATCGGCCACCACATGCACGATCTCTGGCGCATGCAGCATGCCGATCTTGATCGCGTCTGCGCCAATGTCCTGCATCACGGCGTCAATCTGTGCCTGCAGCATCTCGGGCGGAATGCCATGGATGCCACGCACACCCTGGGTGTTCTGCGCGGTGATGGCCGTGATCGCCGTCATGCCATAGCAGCCCAGCGCGGCAAAGGTCTTGAGATCCGCCTGAATGCCTGCGCCACCGCCGCTGTCCGAGCCAGCAATGGAAAGCACTCGCGCATAGCGCGGCAGGGAAGAAGTGGCACTGCCCGAAGGCATCTGTTGCATCGTCATACGAAAAATTATGACCCAAGCCAAGGCTTGTTCCTGCATCAGCCCCGCAGAGCCCCCCGCTGTGCTGTAATCACGGCTTGTGGACGAAACAGGGGTGTCCCGCCAGCACTGCTCACCAGCAGCCCGGCGCGCGGCTGAGAAAGACCCTGGGGCAGACACTGCAGCCATGCAGGCCCCGCTACCCGATCCAGATCATGCTGGCGTGGGGAGTTTCACCGGAGCGGCAGCACGCCCGTTTTGTCCTTGGCGACACAGATAAACGGACGTAGATACACACCATGATCGCTCTGACCACTCCTTCCCACATTGCCATTCTGGGCGCAGGCCTAATGGGCCGTCTGCTGGCTCTGGAGCTGGCGCGTGAAGGGCATCGCGTGGAAATGTTCGAAGCCAAAGGGCCTGAGGCCGATGGCGCCGCCGCACGCGTAGCCGCCGCCATGCTGGCGCCGCTGGCTGAATCTGCCATCACCGAGCCCGGCGTGGTGCGCATGGGCCAGTACGGCCTGACGCGCTGGCCCGAGCTGATCGCACAGCTGGATGACCACGTCTTCTTCCAGCAAAACGGCACGCTGGTGGTCTGGCACCGCCAGGATGCAGCCGATGCCAACCGCCTGTGCGGTCTGTTTGAGAAAAACCGCCGCATCAACCCCACGCTGCCCGCGCTCGAAACCCTGAACACTGAACGCCTGAACGAGGTGGAACCCGCACTGCAGGGCCGTTTCAAGCAGGGCGTATATCTGCCCGGCGAAGGCCAGCTGGACAACCGCCAGCTGCTGGCCGCCCTCGAAAAGACACTGACCCGCCTGGGCGTCACCTTCCACTGGCACACCCCCCGTGAGACCACGGATTTCACCCCCGGCACGGCCGGCCAGCCCGATCTGGTGATTGACGCCCGCGGTCTGGGTGCACGCACGGAGTGGAAAGACCTGCGCGGTATTCGTGGTGAGGTGGTGCGCGTCTATGCCCCCGAGGTCACACTGCAGCGCCCCACACGCCTAGTGCACCCACGCTATCCGCTGTATATCGCGCCGAAGGAAAACCATTTGTTTGTGATTGGCGCAACCGAGATCGAGTCGGACGACATGAGCCCCGCCAGCCTGCGCTCGGTCATGGAGCTGCTCAGCGCCCTCTACACCGTGCACACTGGCTTTGCCGAGGCGCGCATTCTGGAAATTGCCACCCAGTGCCGCCCCACGCTGCCTGACAATCTGCCTGCCGTGCGCTGGCAGGGCGAGCGCGTGCTGCAGGTCAATGGCCTGTACCGCCACGGCTACATGATTTCCCCCGCTATGCTCGACGTCACGCTGCAGATCCTGCGCACCGGCAGCACCGAGCTGGCTGAGCGCTTTGACGTGGCTGTGCACCAGCCTGCCAGCGCCTGATTTTTTTCTACCCCGTCTTTGCCCTGATCTGGACAGACATGCACATCACCATCAACCAACAAACCGTGGAACTGCCTGACAACGCCACCGTGGCCGATGCCGTTGCCCAATGGCAGCCCAAGCCGCCGTTTGCCGTTGCCGTGAATACGGAATTTGTACCCAAGTCCGGCTATGCCGCACGCGCCCTGCAAGCAGGCGACCGCATGGAAATCATCGCCCCAGTGACGGGCGGTTGAGCATTTTTCAGAAATTTGAATGAAATTAGCCTCTAGCGCTTATCTGACGGGCGCTAGCAGCTATCAAAACGATATGACTACAGAGACTTCTTCTGCCGCCGACAGCTTGGTGCTGTATGGCCAGACCTTCCAGAGCCGCCTGCTGCTGGGCACTTCGCGCTACCCCTCGCCTGCCGTGCTGGAGGCCGCCGTCACGCGCGCCAAGCCCGCCATGGTCACGGCCTCGCTGCGCCGCCAGGGCAGCAATGCCGCCGAAACCGGCGCCAGCTTCTGGGAGCTGCTGCGCAAGCTGAACGTGCCCGTGCTGCCCAATACTGCCGGCTGCATGACCATTCAGGAAGCCGTGACCACCGCCCAGATGGCACGCGAAGTGTTTGACACACCCTGGATCAAGCTGGAGCTGATTGGCGACGACTACACGCTGCAGCCCGATACGCTGAACCTCGTCGAAGCGGCTTCCATCCTGATCAAGGACGGTTTTCAGGTACTGCCCTACTGCACCGAAGATCTGGTGCTGTGCCAGCGCCTGGTCGATGTCGGCTGCCAGGCCGTCATGCCCTGGGCCGCGCCCATTGGCACGGGCCGTGGCCCCGCCAACCCCTACGCCATGCAGGTGCTGCGCGAGCGCCTGAATGTGCCGCTGATCGTGGATGCAGGCCTCGGCCGCCCCTCGCACGCCTGCACCGTCATGGAATGGGGCTTTGATGGCGTGCTGCTGAACACCGCCGTAGCCCTGTCCGAAGACCCCGTGCGCATGGCTGGCGCCTTTGCCGATGCCGTACAGGCCGGCCGGGATGGCTATCTGGCTGGCGCCATGGCGGAGCAAAACGCCGCCCAGCCCAGCACCCCCGTTCTTGGCACACCCTTCTGGCACCATGACTGAGCAGCACATCACCAAGATGGCGCAAGCCATTGTGGCCGCGCACCGCGCCACTTTTACGTCTGACACCCTGCCTGCGCAGCCCGTGCCAGCACCCACCCGCTGCGAACCCGCCTACCTGGCGGCTTTGCAGGCCTGCAGCGCACTGGGCTTTATTGCGATTGACGCCGAATGCCTGGCGAATGCCTGGCAGCGCCAGACCGAGCGCACGGGCCAGTTTGACGCCACGCACTGGCCCGATGACCCGCAGGACTTTGGTCTGGCAGGTGCGGATCCCAAGCTGGCTTTTCCCGAGTGCCCCCGTGCGCTGGGCCTGTATGGCGTGCTGCCCACAGCCGAATGGGTGGGCCGCATGGCGCGTGCAGGTGTACCCACAGTACAGCTGCGCTTCAAAAGCGAAGACCAGGACGCGATTCGCCGCGAAGTGCAGGCTGCAGTCGAAGCCGTCAAAGGCACGAACGCACGCCTGTTTATCAACGACCACTGGCAGGCTGCCATTGATGCCGGTGCGTACGGCATCCACGTCGGCCAGGAAGACCTGGACGCACTGGAAGGCGCACAGCTGGACGCCATCCGTGCCAGCGGCCTGCGCCTGGGCGTAAGCACCCATGGCTACGCCGAAATGGTGCGCGCCCACATGGTGCAGCCCAGCTACATCGCCCTTGGTGCCGTGTTCCCGACCACGCTGAAAAAGATGGCCACCGCCCCGCAAGGCGTGGCGCGTCTGCAGGCCTATGTGCGCCTGATGCAGCAGTATCCGCTGGTCGCCATTGGCGGCATTGCAGCCGAGCAATTTCCGCAGGTGCTGAGCACCGGCGTGGGCTCGATTGCGGTGGTGCGTGCACTGGTCAATGCACCAGACCCGCAAGCCGCAGCACAAGATTTGCTCACCCGCATGCAGGTGCAGTAAAGACCTACTACTTCATTTTGCGTAGTACCCACAACCATCCCTCAATTTGGCACGGCTTATGCTCCGTGAGCAAAAGCAACCGGCACAGCGGCGTTTGCTGCGCTGCCGTTCGCTCAAAAATTTTCAAGCTTTGCTATTGATCTCTTGAGGGATTCCCCGATGAAACACACTCTGATCGCCCTGGGTGCCGCGCTGGCATGCCTGGGTACTGCGCATGCCCAAAGCAACGTGCAACTGTCTGGCCTGGTCGACATGTATGTCGGCTCCATGAAGGCTCCCGGCGGTGCACGCACCAGCGAAGTCGGTTCTGGCGGCCTGACCACCTCGTGGTGGGGCATCAAGGGCACGGAAGACCTGGGCAATGGCCTGAAGGCAGGTTTTGAACTGGGGGCTTTCTTCAGCGCGGACACAGGCACCCCAGGTCGCTGGGAAGTAGGTTCCGGCCCATACAATGAAACTTTCTTTGCCCGTGACGCCAATGTTTCGCTGTCCGGTGGCTTTGGTACCGTGAAGCTGGGCCGTTCCATGGCTCCCAACTTCCTGCCCACCATTCTGTTCAACCCCTATGGTGACTCCTTCACTGTCTCGCCTCTGGTCATCCATGCCAATATGGGCTGGGGCGATAAGGAAAACCATGCACTCAAGACTACAGCTGCGGACACTGGCTGGAGCAACCAGATCACCTATAGCACCCCCAGCTTTGGTGGCCTGAGCGCCAACCTGCACTACCAGTTCGGTGAACAAGGTGGTGACAACAGCAACAAGAAGAACGTGGGCGCAAATGTGCTGTACTTCCAAGGCCCTCTGGCTCTGACAGCTTTCATCGAACGCGCTCAGATTGGCAACCCCAATACCTCGGTTCAACCTACCAAGCAGAACTGGATGCTGGGTGGCAGCTATGACTTCAGCATTGCCAAGCTGTATGCCACATACGGTCAATCCAAAGTCAAGGATTCGACTGCATCCAAGTACGATGCCAAGACCACATCGCTGGGCGTGGACGTACCTGTAACCAAGGCTGGCACCTTCAAGGCTGCAGCTGCCTACACCAAGGCGACAGTCAGCACCCCTGTTGATGTCAAGCGCACGACTTACACCTTGGGCTATGACCACTTCCTGTCCAAGCGCACCGACGTCTACACTGCTGTGATGTACGACAAGATCAAGAACTCGCCCGATACTGCCGACAATGGCTCGGGCACCAGCCTGGCCGTGGGTATCCGCCACCGCTTCTAAGCAGTCCCCCTGCTGAGCCAACCAAGCCCCGCCATGCGGGTAATGCCGTTCACTTAAGGTTTTCTGACCTGTTTGATGGGATAGCGTGACGGCACTTTTTTGACCACACGGGGGCATGTTCGCCCCCGTCGCTGTTTGGGGAGCAACCTCTCACTGAGCCTTAT
>JAEZZU010000224.1 GCA_023418355.1 Pseudomonadota bacterium
TTTGCTGGAGGGCATCAACAACCGCATCAAACTCATCAAGCGCATGGCCTACGGATACCGCAACACTGAATACTTCTTCTTGAAGATCAAGGCCGCATTCCCCGGAAATCCGTGAAGAACCGAAAAATTGCGCAGGCGTGTGGCCCAGGGCTGCGCAATGGCAAGACCGCTTGAGCGAGGATGTTCGCAGTCAGCGGGCTTGGAAAGAGATAGGGGAAATCATAGGCACAGCGCTCCCATGCCAACGTCAAACGTGCAGGACTTGCCAGCGTTCTGTCAGGCTCGACTGAGCCATCAAAAGCGCTGTGGCTTAGCGGCCCTTCAAGGCGGCTACCGCCTCATCACGCAGCAATCCGCCTTCTACCTGCACAGCAGGCTGTGCAGGCTCCAACACCTCGGCACAGCGCGCTGGCAGCACAGGGCCGCCCAATGCATCACAAATGTCCTGCGTACTGGCCGCAAACACCACACGTGAGATACCTGCCCAGAACATGGCACCGCTGCACATGGCGCAGGGCTCGCCACTGGCAAACACCGTGGCACCGCGAAGGCGGTCTGCACCAAGCTGCTGCGCCGCCTCACGCACCAGCACCACCTCGGCATGGGCGGTGCAGTCGCCCGTGGAGTTTTGCCGGTTGGGTGCGGTGTGCAGGATCTCGCCTTCGGGCGACACCAGCGTGGCACCAAACGGCGTATCACCTGCGGTGCGTGCCTGGCGTGCGGCATCGATGGCCAGCTGCATGGCCTGTATTTCTGTCGCGGTGTATGACATGCCTGACTCCTTTGTTGTCGATCTCCCACACGCAGTGCGGGCAGTTCGGTGCCAGTAAAAATTCACATGCAATCGTGATGAACATTCAATGGTGCTCATCACGTACGCACCGTGGTTTAGCGTGGATTTACATCTTTCAGCAAATCATCAATTACCGGCCCCAGCTTAGTTTCGGTGCTGGCCCATTTGTTCAGAGCAAATCCTCCGCTATGACGATATGTCGCCATGGCAATGGCCTGACCATCCTTGCGCAGTTTCAGTTCAGCAAAAGTCAGATAAGGTGCCAGATCCCACGAGCGTTTCGCGGTGTATTCCAAGGTGTAGGGGCAGCTGTCTTTAAAAGCTTCCGGATTACCGATCACACGCGTTGTAATACCGTGGCGCATGAACCCGCCTTCCAATACCGACAGCATGTCGCTCACCGCCACTTTAGGATTGCGAACAATGCAGACTTCTTGTACTGCATGCTGAGTCGTATCCAGTTTCTGCACCTGTACCGAGGTACAAGCACTCAACACCACCACTGAGCCTGCAGCTATCCATTTCCAAGTTTGGAATCTCATCGAACCTCCTCCCATTTCATCATTTATCAAATCGTTGTAATGACAGTGGACCTACCGCACTACCACATGAAACGGGTGCATTTTGCGATGTGAGCGCCCCTTTGTGAAATCCTAGTGCGATCTACAACAACACCAGCCCCGGCGGCAGACTGTCGCCCAGGCTGCGCTTCTGGTCTTCGGCCTGCATCTGCACCACGCTGTCCACCAGTTCCAGCCAGCGCTGTGGCGCACCGGCGGCGCGCATTTTGTCGAGCACATGCTGGCGCACGCTGTCGGGAAAGTCACGCGCCACATCGCCCGTCATGCGGGTGATCTGCACGGCGGCAAACATGGCGGTTTCGTTTTTGCGCCAATCTTGCGCCAATGTGGCGTCGAGAAACTCCTGCGCAGCCGAAGGTGGCATCACCAGGTGCGCATTCGCGGCCAGAGACTGGCGGGCTGCCAGGCGGCCCAGTGCCCACCAGGTCTGTACGGATTCATCCGGTCGCTGGAGGCGCTGCAGCATCCACTGCCCCATCTCCTGCCGGTACTGCCAGGGCACGGCTTCCATGGCAGCAAACAGGCGCAGCATGTCGTCATAGCTGCCATGACTGCTCTTGCCTCCGTTGCGCACCGTGGCCTGCTGCACGGTCTTTTGCATGGCGGCAGCCACGGCTTCCAGCACCTGCATCTGCTGTGCTTCGTTCAAGCCTGCCGCCACACGGCGCCAGAACACCCACCATTCCGTCCAGCTGGCAGTGTCCCGGGCGTGTCCCAGCCCCTGCGCATACAAAGCCCAGACCTGCTGCATGCGCCAGCTGTCCAGCTCCGCCCCCACGCCGGGGCGCAAGCACCAGCCTGCAAGGTTGAACCACACGCGCTCGTGGTCAGCCGTGCGGCGGCGGCGCCTGGCACGGGCCAGCAGTGCATCAAACAGAGCACGCAGCACGCCGACGCCCCAGCCCTCGCGCGGGCCAAGCAGTTTTTCGAGCGACTGGCGCAGCTGGCGCACTTCCTTGCTCGTCACCTCCTGCGCCTGGGTACCAAAGATGCGGTCGATCAACGCCACGGCTTCGGGCAGTTTGCCGCTGGAAGCTTTCAAGCCTTTTTGGCCTTCAGCGCTTGCTCCATCTGCGCTGACAGCTATGTTTTTTGCTTCGGCATGGCTCACCGCACCACGCACGCTGAAGGGCAGCAGCCAGGATTGCGCAGGATCGGCCACAGACACACAGCGCACCTCCAGCGTACCCACCTCCGTCATGCAGGCTTGCAGCTGCACTTCCACCTGCGCCAATGCCTTGCCTTCCGGAGCGGGCAGCACGGTGGACAGCACAGGCAGCTCCACCCAGCCTTCGCCCTGCAGCAGCAGCAGCAGCTGCCCGGCCTGTGCGGTCAGCTGGCTGCTATTGGCCAGCAGCACAAAGCGCACGGCCTGCCCCAGCCGGAGCGCAAAGCGCCGGCCCGTCAGCACCATGCGCACGCCTTCTTCCGTGCC
>JAEZZU010000228.1 GCA_023418355.1 Pseudomonadota bacterium
CTGTAATCAAGGGGAAGCTCCACACCCTGTACGTACTCTGACGTACCTTCCCTGATCAGGCTTTTGGGAAGCCACATTCCAACCGGTTCATAAAGCGCTTCCTTTACACTGGTCAGTAGTGACCATACATCACAGCCAACCTCTTCGCAGTAAGCAAAATATTCTGTAGCACGAAATCCCCTCTTTAAAAGCACTTTTCGAGCGGGGCGTTCTACCACTTGTACGAAGATTGATTTTGTATTCCGTTCCTCTTTCCTATTGTTCATTTTCATTCCTCCTTTTATGATAGCCCGGTAACTATCGAAAACTTTTTCAGGCAGAAACAGCTGGATCGGGGGCGTTGATTGGCTGTAACGTTTGGGTGATATGCCGAATTCTTTTGAAAACGCTTTGGTAAAACCCTCATGGGAATCAAAAACAAAATCCAATGCAACATCGATAATTCGGGGGTTTGCATCCCGTAGTACGAGGGCTGCCCTGGATAGGCGTACTGATCTCATATAATCAAACGGAGCCTTTCCTGTATTTTCTTTAAACAGTCTTGCTGCATGCCAGGGGGAATACCCTACATAATCTGAGATCTGCTTCAAAGTGATGCGCTCAAATAAGTGAGATTCAATATACTCCTGCATCTTCTGTACAGCTGCCTTTGTTTCAACCTGGTTCATTTTCTAATCACCTGAACATAGGATAAATGAAATGAATTTATTTTTCTTGACCTGTATTGCGAGAATGCCACATGCCATAAACATTATCAATGCTGCATTTTAGAATTTCAGCATTTCACTGCCACAAGTTTTTTCTGTATTTTTTCTTTCAGTGCTTTTTCTACAAACTCAATAGGATGCTGGGTCCTTTCTGCGATCTCATCAATGGTCAAACCTTCCTCAGCAAACCGCTTAACAACGCTTACCATGCTCTCCCCAACTTCTATGATATGTTGATCTGGATCAAAGAATCGAACCACATGCTGTCCCCACGGATATTCTCTTACAGGATGCAGCAGCTTTACCTCAGAAGCTTTTAGCTTCTCCACAAACTCATCAAATTTCTTCTCTTCAAAGTAGAGTTCGAAATTGTTGGGACGAAACATGATTGTATCCTCATATTCGCCGATGAATCCGCGCCAGCTATCTTTTGTCTGTAAGGAAAAATCTCCGGAAAACGTAATGTTTTCTCCAAAATCCATGACTACCTTCTGTCCCAGAACCTCTTCGTAAAACGCTCTTGAGCGTCCCATATTCTCTACTACAATCAGCGGGCATCGGAATTTCATGCAAGCTCATCCTTTCTATTTAAATAAATGTTTCTAAAGCTTATGTCTCAAGTGTAACTATCTTATCCTGTTTTCAAAGGAAATCCTAGAATTTATTTGAAAATAATTAATAATTTTTCTTAGGGCGGTAACGTTCAACGACAGGAGAAATTATACCAAGTAATACTGAATCCCTATGGTTTTCAATTTATGATCATCCTTGATCCGGTAGCCCTCTGAAGTCTTTTCCAAGACGTTTTTCTGACAAAGGTTATCCAAAGTCCTAAGCAAATGCCGGTAGCTTGTGCCAAAAAATTCTGCCAGTTCCGTAAGTTTCGCATGAAAGAGCCCAGCTTCGCTGGTCAATGAAATATATGCACACAAACGTGATTCAAAAGGGTACAGAATATTGGAAGCCCCGTTGATGGAATCCTGTACCACAATTTCGGCCATGACAGTACAAATCCGATTCATAAATTTTAGATTGGAAGTCAGTTCATTACGACAGCGCTCATACGGGATTATGACGCATCTTACTTCAGTGATTGCACAGGCACTGGATGACGCAAAAGCCCCTGTCATCAGTTCAACTTCTCCCATAATTGACCCGGGTTCCTTAAAGCAATACAGCAGTGATTTTCCGTTTGCCGCCATGGAGTACACCTTCGCTTTACCCTCGAGGATGACCATAAGTTCCTCAAGAGTGGTCCCCTGTTGAAAAAGGAATTCTCCTTTTTCAAAGGTGCGGATCGAAAGATTCTTCGGATTCAGATCCTTGAGCCCGTAATCCTCAAGATATTGTTTTTCTGCCTGTGACAGCAATTTCATCACCACTCTTTCACGCTCCCTTCTTTACAATGCTACTCTATCTGGCTATCTGGCTACCTGGCTATCTGGCTATCTGGCTATCTGGCTATCTGGCTATCAGATTGTATGCCCCTACCTGTACAAGCAGCCGCCAAAATTATAATTTTCTATTCAAAGTATGACATATGTCATCCTGCTTGAGCAAGAATTTTGTTTATGATGGAATCAGCAATATCATTTGTGCTATTTGTCCCAGATTTTGCTTCATTTTACTGGAATAATTTTCACGAAATTCAAGGGGGTTACCAATATGAACAGTTTCAATACGAAAAATCAAAATGTCAGGTTTGCGTCTCGAAAGCAAAAAGTCGTAACCTGTCCCTCTTGCTGGACCGATCAACGTTCCAGCAGGAATTTCTGTTACTGCTGCGGAGCGGCATTTATCTTTCTCGATGAAGCGGGTAGTCCTTCTGAGGGCGGGACTGCAATACAAGCGGGCATCCCTTCAGGCAAAGCCGAAGATGAGAGCGAGCTAGAAAGCGCTGCCGGATGCACTGATGCAGCAAAATCTTGCGAACAGCTCTGAACGAACGATACGTCCGGTCTTATTACCCA
>JAEZZU010000262.1 GCA_023418355.1 Pseudomonadota bacterium
GCTGCAACTGGCGCAGCAAGCTGCGGCTGCGGGCGAAGTGCCCGTGGGGGCCGTGGTGGTCAAAGATGGGCAGATGGTAGGCGAGGGGCGCAATGCCCCTCTCTCGTGCAATGACCCGACGGCCCACGCCGAAGTGCTGGCGCTGCGTGCGGCAGCGCAGCAACTGGGCAACTACCGGCTCGATGGCTGCACGCTGTATGTGACGCTGGAGCCCTGCACCATGTGCAGCGGCGCCATGCTGCATGCGCGTGTGGATACCGTGGTCTATGGTGCGGCCGAGCCCAAAACGGGGGCCGCAGGTTCTGTGCTCAATGTGTTTGGCTATCCGGAAATCAACCACCAGACCCAGGTGGTGCGCGGTGTGCTGGCCGAGGAATGCGCGACCGTGCTGGCAGAGTTCTTCCAGCAGCGCCGCGCCCAGCAGCGTGCCGTGGCGCTGGCCAATCATCCGCTCAAGGACACGGCGCTGCGCAACCCGGACAGTGCCTTTGCCGATCTGCGCGACTGGACTTACGCGCCGCAGTGGCGCAGTGATCTGCCTGCACTGGGCGGGCTGCGCATGGCGGTGATCGATGAAGGCCCCAAGAATGCCAGCATGACCTGGCTATGCCTGCATGGCGCGGCCAGCTGGGGCTATGGCTTCCGGCATCTGGTGGCGCAGTGGTTGGCAGCAGGGCTGCGCGTGGTCGTGCCCGATCTGCCGGGCTTTGGCCGCAGCGACCAGCCCAAGCGCGACAAGGCGCATACGGCTGAGGGACATATCCAGCTGCTGCATGAACTGGTGCAGGCCATGGATTTGCACAACATCGTGCTGGTGGGCGAGGGCGATGGCGCGCGGCTGGGGCTTGCAGTGGCGCAGGCCATGCCCGAACGCTTTGCAGGCGGCTGGTTGATCGACAGCTGGCCCGGCAGCACTCCGCCCAAGCCGCTGGCGCAATGGCTGCAGGCGGCTGCCAACAAGCCACAGTGGGATCTGGGGCAGGGCATGGTTCAGGCAGGATTTTGGCCTGCAGGGCAGATGCAGCAAGCGCCACTAGCTATACCTTTTGCGCAGGCAGGGCACCGTGCTGCATTGAAGGCATGGCCCAAAGTACAGGCGCAGCTGCCAGCCATTCCCCAAGCGCTGATCACGCAGTGGCTGGAGCAGGGCAGATGCTGGATCAGCCGCAGTGCTACCAATACCCTGATGCCGCAGGCTGCGTGGGAAGCTGCCTGGCGGGAGGCCGTGCCAGCCCTGACGCAATACCCGCCAGCACTGCAACAGACCCCCATGTTCCCTATGGTTCCCGGGCAGGCCGCCGCCAGTGCCCAGCTGGCTATGGAATACTTTGGGGCAACAGTTAGGGCCAAGCCGCTCTGACCAGCAAAAATTGATTGATCTAAATGGAGCATGCAGCCCAGCCGCTGCATGACACGCTGTGGCGACTTCCAAGAAAAAACCCTCTCCCGCACCTGAGCACGCACACGAGCATGACGAACATGGCTGCGGCGCGCACGACTGCTGCCAGCACGACCACGGCCATGCACATGAACATGGCGAGCACTGCGGCCACGACCATGACCACGAGCACCACGATGGCTGCTGCGGCCACGACCACAGCCATGGTCCCAAGCACATCTATGTGTATTCGCCTTCGGGTGCGGTGCGCGACAAGGCCGCTTTCAAGCGCGCCATCAAGCGCCTAGAAGGCATGGGGCATGAGGTGGAAGTGGATGCCGATGCGCTGAGCAGCTACCAGCGCTTTGCAGGCGATGACGCCACACGCATTGCATCCATTGAGCGCGCAGCCGCCAGCGGTGCCGATGTGGCACTGATCTCGCGTGGTGGCTATGGCCTCACACGCATCCTGCCCGGCATCAACTACCAGGCCGTGGCCAAGGCCGTGGAGCAGGGCACGCACTTTGTGGGCTTGAGCGATTTCACAGCCTTTCAGAACGCCTTGCTCGCGCAGACTGGTGCGGTGAGCTGGGCTGGTCCCGCGCTGATTGCCGACTTTGGCCAGAAGGACGAAGTGGACGACATCATGCTCGACTGCTTTGAAGACCTGCTCTACGGCCACGGCGAAGGCGCGGGCTGGCGCATGCCCAAGCAGCCCGAAGGCGCGGTGCCCGATGACTTTTATGTCGAAGGCGGTGCGACGCTGTGGGGCAGCAATCTGGCGGTGCTGGTGTCGCTGCTGGGCACGCCGTACTTCCCGCAGGTCGAGGGTGGCATTCTGTTTCTGGAAGACGTGGGCGAACACCCCTACAAGATTGAGCGCATGCTCACGCAGCTGCTGCACGCCGGCGTGCTGGCCAAGCAAAAGGCCATCGTGTTTGGCCAGTTCACGGAGTTCAAGCTCACCAGCCACGACAAGGGCTACAAGCTGCAAAGCGTGATCGACTGGCTGCGCACGCAGGTGAATATCCCTGTGCTGCAAGGCCTGCCTTATGGCCATGTGGCCACCAAGGTGCTGCTGCCCGTGGGTGCACCCGTTTCGCTGTCGGTAGAAGGGCGTGATGCTCTGATCTATTGGGGACATGCCCACTAAAAAGTAGAGCTGCTAGCGCT
Organism: Pseudomonadota bacterium; assembly: GCA_023418355.1. GTDB lineage: Bacteria > Pseudomonadota > Gammaproteobacteria > Burkholderiales > Burkholderiaceae_C > Comamonas. The sequence continues at coordinate 2,552 of JAEZZU010000262.1, forward strand.
TGCTGGACGGGCGCTAGAGGCCAATTTTGCTTCAAAGTATTCACAAAGGCAGACCATGGGCAAAGCTGCATTGCAATGGACTGATGACATGCTGGCCCAACTGGGCAAGGAAAAAGACGCCGTGCTGGCTGAGCGCTGGGGCACAACGGCCAAGACCGTGAACCTCAAGCGCAATGCGCTGGGCATTCCCGCGTTGGGTCATGTGCAGTGGACGGACGAAATGCTCGCGCTACTGGGCACGGACAGCGATGCCGCACTGGCCAAACGCTGGGGCATGAGCAAGGCCAGCGTGGTGGCCAAGCGCCAGGAGCTGGGCATTGCCTCGCTGACCGAAAAGCAGGGCAGCAGCTTTGTCTGGACGCCCGAAGCCGTAGCACTGCTGGGCACGGCCTCGGACGCCAAGGTGGCGGAACAGCTGGGCTTGAGCCGTCTGACGGTCTACAACGCGCGCATGGCGCGGGGCATTCCTGCAGCCGGACGCAGCAAGGCTGCTGCGCCCGACGACAAGTCACTTACTTCTTCCCGAACTGGTACGTAAGCGCCAGACCGTAGCGCAGCTTGCGCTCTGGGTTCTGGGGGCTGCGGTCACCCTGTGGTTTGGAGACCGACAGGTCAAGGTTGTAGTAGCGCTGGTCCCCAAAGCGCACGCCCAGGCTGGTGGAGCGCAAAGTCTGGTCGCGATAGCCGGACTCATGGAACCAGGTGCGAGCCTCCTCAAACAGCAGGTAGGGCTCCAGCGTCTTGACCCAGCGATTGCTGGGAAAGCTGAACATGCGGTTCATCTCCAGACTCACGCCGACGCCCTGATCGCCAGCCGCTTCACCCGCCAGATAGCCGCGACCAAAGCGCCAGCTGCCAAAGCTGATGCGCTCGGAGGTGGGAACGGTGTCGGGTGAAATCTGGCCGCTGATGGCAAAGCCTGCGCCCCACAGGCTTTGGGTGCGCCAGCGCGCTTCATAGTCCAGATTCAGACGGCTGAAGTTGAACTTGGCCGTGCTCGGCGGCAGGCCCGGCGTCTCAGAGCTGCCTGCACCCAGTGCCTTCAGGCCCTGGGTAAAGGCCAGTCTGGCATTGTGGGCCATGTATGCGCTGGAGCGTTGCCAGTGGATGTGGGCCTGCAGCGCACGGACTTTTTCTTCATAGCCCAGCTCCTCGTCAAACTCCCGAAAGTAGTAGGCCTTGCGGTAGTTCAGCCCGTACAGATTGGCCCCAACGATGGTGCTGCCTTGTGCAGACAGTTGCCATGGGTGGCTGATGTTCAGATCCAGCTTGCGCTGGTAGGTGGTGTCGTCATAGGCAAGCTGCTGACCTTCCAGGTAGTTGTCGTTGCCTTTGAAGTCTGAAAAGCTCAGGCGCATGGTCGTGCCCTTGGCGTTGAGCCACTGGTTCCAGGCGGCAGAGATAAAGCGCTCCTTGTCTGGATTGTCGAGCAGGGCAGCAAACTGCAGCTGTGAACCGGTCCACAGCGGTTCGTTCAGGGTCAGATTGGCAATCGCCTTGGGGGCATCCTTGTCGAAGTCGGCGCTGAGGTTAAACACCACCGGTTCGCGCTCGACTTGCAGCACCAGTGGCGTGGCACCATCGG
>JAEZZU010000270.1 GCA_023418355.1 Pseudomonadota bacterium
TTGCTAACAAAGTGTATAAATCATTGGGCGGATAGTGCTAATTTCAAGGGCGTTACATTTAATAAACTTTGTAGCGGTTTGACAGTAAAGTGCTTCGAAATGCCCAACGCTTCATACACCAACCGTTAGCGGTCATGCAGGGACAGTGCAACGGGACAAAGAAGTAGAAAATTGAATTGAAAAATAGTACAAAGAAATGGAATTACAAACAGAACGTCTAATTTTGAGAGCGTGGCAAGAAAGTGATGCCGAATCGCTTTATAAGTATGCTCAAAATCCAAATATTGGACCAATAGCGGGTTGGCAACCACATACAAGCGTAGAAAACAGTCGTGAAATTATAAAAACTGTACTTTCGTCTGACAAAACGTATGCTGTTGTGCTGAAAGAAACAGGCGAAGCCGTTGGAAGCGTGGGAATAATGACCTCAAAAAGTGAAATTCACAGCGCAGAAATGACAGAAAATGAATGTGAAATCGGTTATTGGATTGGCGAGCCGTTTTGGGGACAGGGACTAATTCCCGAAGTTGTACATGAGTTGCTTCGGTACATCTTTGATAATTTACGACTTACTGCGGTTTGGTGTGGTTATTATGACGGTAACGAGAAATCAAAACGCGTTCAAGAAAAATGCGGATTTATTTATCACCATACAGAATATAATAAACCTGTTCCGCTGATGAATGATTTTCGCACGGAACATTTTACTAAAATCTCGTTTGAAAATTGGAAAAACAAAAAAGACAATTAAAAAATACACGAACCGCTAACAAGCGGTTTGACACAGGGCTGGGTGCTTTCCCGCAAAAAGTCCTGTCGGACTTTCAAGCGTTCACGCTCGCACGAACATTCGTGAACCCCGCCCTGCGCCAAGCCGCCGACCGTTACCGGCAAGTGTAACAGACGACAGTGCTAAAATTAAACGGACGACCAAAATTTGAACATTCACACAAGGGCAAACCATTTTGAAAAGCGACCAACATATAGACGTTATTACTAACGGACAGCGAGAAACCCGACACGCTGACCTACCCCATTTTTTTTTGCCAACGCAAATTTTTTAAAAACAATTTTTGGCCATCCGCACAAATAGCACATTTGGTTTTCCCCAACACACAAGCCAACCCTTCACAGAAAAAAGAGCCATTTTTTGCCCCCGAACGAAAAAATTTATATCTTTGCAATAAGATAATAAATGACAAAACAGATTTACATATTACTCATAGCATTGCTTGGTTTCTTTTTGACACCAACACTGACTTATGCTTGTAGTAAATCTCACACACAAACCGAAAAATCTTGTTGCGACAAAAAAACTTCACAGACAGACAAAAATGACTGTTGCAAAAATAAAAGTTCGCATAACCAAAAAGACAATGACGATTGTGGGGGCAAATGCGGACATTCATCTTGCCATTGCCCCACAGTTAGTTTTAGCTTTATTCCTTCTACACCTGAACTCAAATACAATTTATTAGTTGTTGCTCAAAAACAATTCTTTCTTTATTCAGACCCATACTTTTCTTCGGGTTATCACTCCATTTGGCAACCGCCTAAAATAAGCTAATTTCTTACCTTGTCAGCCATAGTATTGAAAGCGATTTAAAGGCTTTCAAAGTTTAAGTAATCTAAAATTTTAAAAAATGAAATCATTAAAATATATAATGACTGCATTGGTAATGCTGTCATTCGGAATGAGCACCGCTCAAATTAAAAACGCCAAAACCGAAACCGTAAAAATTTACGGAAACTGCGGTATGTGTGAAACCACCATAGAAAATGCAGGAAATGTAAAGAAAGTAGCCCAAGTGGATTGGAACAAAGACACAAAAATGGCTACCATTACCTACGATGTCAAAAAGACGAACCAGGACGAAATCTTGAAACGTATCGCTTTAGCCGGTTATGACAGCGATAAATTCCTTGCACCCGATGATGTGTATGCAAAACTGCCTGAATGTTGCCTGTACGAACGGGTGAACAAACCTGTTGCAAAAGCAGAATCGAAAACGGAAACACACGACCATTCCAGTCATACCGCATCTACAGAAATGCAGGAAGTAAACCAACTGAAATCTGTTTTTAACAACTATTTTTCGGTAAAAGATGCATTGGTAAAATCTGACGCAAACACCACTTCCACTAAAGCAAAAGACTTGCTAACCGCTCTTGACGCTGTGCAAATGAATAAACTATCAAACGAGGAACATACGGTTTGGATGAAAGTAATGAAAGACCTTGCCTTTGATGCAGGACACATTGCTGAAACCAAAGATGTGGCACATCAGCGAGACCATTTTATGAGCCTTTCAAAAAATATGTACGAACTGATAAAAGTTTCAAATCAGGAAACGCCTGTTTATTATCAACATTGCCCAATGGCGAACAAAGGCAAAGGAGCAAATTGGTTGAGCAAAGAAAATGCGATTAAAAACCCTTATTACGGTTCACAAATGCTAACGTGTGGTAGTACAGTTGAAACTATAAAGTAACCAACAAAGCAATGAAGTGGTAAAGTCCATCTTCATTGCTTTTCAAAAGTTAAAAGAATATGAAAAAATATACCTGTCCGATGCACTTACAAGTGATAAAGGACAAACCAGGGAAATGTCCACTTTGCGGAATGGATTTAGTTCCAATGAGTGGAGCAAAAAATGAAGCTCACAGCCATCACAGACACCATCATCATCACGACCATAAAGAACATTCCACACATAGCGACGAACATAACCATCATCATTCCGATAGTGGTTACGATAAACACGAAGGACATCATACCCACGATTTCCTCAAACGTTTTTGGGTAAGTTTAATCATTACCGTTCCCATTTTGCTCTTATCGCAAATGATACAGGAATGGTTTGGTTTCACGGTTGCTTTTCCTGGAGATAAATATGTGCTATTGGCGCTGGGAACTTTTATTTACATCTATGGGGGAATGCCATTTCTGAAAGGAATAGTAGGCGAAATAAAAGCCAAAGCAATTGGGATGATGACATTGGTGGCAATCGCTATTTCAGTCGCTTACATCTATTCGGTTGCCGTCGTTTTTGGTCTGCCGGGAATGGACTTCTTTTGGGAACTGGCAACTCTTATCGTGATTATGCTTTTGGGACATTGGTTAGAAATGCGTTCTACTATGGCAGCTTCAAAAGCATTGCAGTCATTGGTGGCACTTTTACCAAACGATGTTACGGTGGAGCGAAATGGTGAAACCATAAAAATAAAACTCGAAGACCTAAAAAACGGTGAAACCATTATCATCAAACCCGGTGAAAAAATTCCTGCCGATGGAACGATTGTAGATGGCGTTTCTTATGTAAACGAAAGTATGCTTACGGGCGAAAGTGTTCCGGTAAAAAAAGAAAAAGACGGAAAAGTAATTGCAGGTTCTATCAATGGCGAAGGTGCGTTAAGTGTTACGGCAACAGGAGTAGGCAAAGACAGTTACCTCAATAAGGTAATCAACTTGGTTCAGGATGCACAGGCAGCAAAATCGAATACGCAAAACCTTGCCGATAAAGTAGCTAAATGGTTCACCTTTCTTGCTATTGCAGTAGGCGTAATCACTTTTATTTATTGGTTCAGCAGTAGCGGAGATATTGCGTTTGCATTGGAAAGAATGGTTACGGTAATGGTTACGGCTTGTCCCCACGCTTTGGGTGTGGCTATTCCGTTGGTGGTTGCCATTTCTACAACGCTTTCGGCTACCAATGGTTTGCTCATTCGCAATCGTACCGCATTTGAAACTACCCGAAAACTATCCACGATTATTTTCGACAAGACAGGAACGCTTACCAAAGGTTCTCACGCAGTAGAAAAAGTGATCCCACTTACTGATAAATATTCTGCTGATGAAATGATACAATATGCAGCAGCCGTTCAGCAATATTCCGAACACCACATTGCAAAAGGTATTTTGAAAATGCTGGCAGAAAGAAACCTTGAACTATGGAAGTCGGAGAATTTCAGCTATATGGCAGGCATAGGTGTCAAAGCATTAGTAAACGGAAAGGAAGTAGTAGCGGCAGGACCTAATTATTTCAAACAAAATAATCTTACAGAGCCTGAAACGCCCAAAGAAATCAATCAAAGCATTGAAACAGTCAACTATGTTTTTATTGATAATGAAGTTATCGGTATTATCACGTTGGCAGACAGCATTCGTGAGGGTTCGCAAGAAGCCATTGATGAGTTAAGAAAGATGAATATCAAATCCATTCTGCTTACAGGCGACAATGAAAAAATTGCAAAAGCAGTTTCTGAACAATTGGGAATGGACGGTTATATCGCCAACGTACTGCCTCACGAAAAGCAGGAAAAAGTCAAGCAATATCAAGCCAAAGGTGAAGTAGTTGCGATGACTGGCGATGGTGTAAATGATGCACCCGCACTGGCACAAGCAGATGTAGGTATTGCAGTTGGTTCAGGTACGGATGTAGCAGCCGAAACAGCAGACATTATTCTAGTAAACAGCGACCCGAGAGATGTGGTAAAGATGATTGACTTTGGAAAACGGACATATAAAAAAATGGTTCAAAACCTGCTTTGGGCAGTTGGTTACAATGTAATAGCCATACCACTGGCAGCAGGCATGCTTTATCCGAGTTTCGTTTTAAGCCCTGCAATGGGTGCGGTTTTGATGAGCATAAGTACTATTGTGGTTGCCATAAATGCAAGCCTTTTAAAAATTAATAAATGAAAATTCTGAAATGGATATACAAAATATTTTCTCAAAAAAACTGTTGCCGATAACATTGATGCTCTTGGCAACAACTTCTCTTTTCGCACAAAAAGTAGTGCGATACGATTTATATGTAAAAGACACATTGGTAAACTATGCCGGAAAAGAAAAAAGAGCCATTGCAGTAAACGGTCAAATTCCGATGCCAACGCTCACTTTTACAGAGGGCGATACTGCTGAAATTGTGGTGCACAATCAGCTAAAAGAAAGTACATCACTACATTGGCACGGGGTATATTTGCCCAACCAGGAAGATGGCGTTCCGCTTCTAACACAAATGCCGATAGAACCAAACACCACACACGTGTACCGATTCCCGGTGATACAAAACGGAACCCACTGGTACCACAGCCACAGCGGATACCAAGAACAAATTGGAATGTATGGATCACTCATTTTCAATAAAAAAGAAAATGATGTCTCTTTCAGAAAAGGCATAGATGATCTGCCTACCATTCCAGTAATTATCAGCGAATGGACGGATTATAAACCTGAAAACATCCAAAGAATGTTAAGAAATGCCAGCGATTGGTTTGCTATAAAAAAGGATGCTACACAAAGTTATGCCGAAGCCATTCGTGAAGGACATTTCAAGACCAAACTCACCAATGAGTGGAAACGGATGCTGGCAATGGATGTGAGCGATGTTTATTATGATAAATTCCTCATAAACGGAGTGCCCGAAAGCCAACTATCACAGTTCAAAGCAGGAGACAAAGTGAGGTTAAAAATATCTAATGCAGGTGCCTCTACCTACTTTTGGCTCACCTACGCAGGTGGTAAAATTACAGTTGTAGCAAATGACGGAAACGATGTAGAGCCTGTAGAAGTAGATCGACTCGTTGTAGCTGTCTCAGAAACCTACGACATTGTCGTCACCATTCCTGAAGAAGGTGTTTCTTATGAACTCTTGGCAACTGCCGAAGACCGTTCGGGTTCTGCTTCGCTCTATGTGGGTTCAGGAGTAAAACAACTCACTACCCCGTTGCCAAAACTCAAGTACTTTGAAGGAATGAAAATGATGAATGATATGATGAAGATGAACGGTGATATGCACGATATGGGAATGGAAATGAGCCTGCAACAAATGGATATGAACACCGTGATGTACCCTGAAGTTTCTGGGCAAAACGATCATCATCACGGACACTCAAACGCAGAAAATCATCAGCAAAACGGAAACCATACGGCCAACACTACTGAACTGGTAACACTCAATTATGGTATGCTGAAAGCGACAGAAAAGACTACACTTGCAAAAGATTTACCAGTTCGTGAAATGCGCTTCGAACTCACTGGAAATATGAACAGATATGTGTGGAGTATGGACAATAAAGTGTTTTCTGAAACGGATAAAATATTGGTAAAAAAGGGTGAAATCCTCCGTATCACCTTGTACAACAACTCGATGATGCGACATCCGATGCACTTACACGGATTTGATTTCCGCGTGTTGAATGAACACGGCGACTATTCCCCTCTGAAAAATGTCTTAGACATAATGCCGATGGAAACCAACGTGATAGAGTTTGCAGCCAATACCGAAGGTGATTGGTTTTTTCATTGTCACATTCTTTATCATATGATGGCAGGTATGAATCGGGTTTTTAGTGTAGGAGAATTACACAACCCACTACTTCCTAACAAAGAAAAAGCATACAGAATGCTTAAAAGAGAAAGTAATATGCCGTATGTATTTTTAGATAATGACTTCGCCACCAATGGAAACGACGGTATGTTCAGAGTGCAAAATGCACGTTGGAATCTTACCTCGGAGTGGCGTTTGGGATATTCTGCACAAAAAGGTTATGAAGTAGAAACGCATTTAGGCAGATACGTAGATAAAATGCAGTGGTTTATGCCTTTTGTAGGTTTCGATTGGCGTTACCGTAAAATGGGAATGGACGAACACGAAACTAATCTTTTCGGACAAAAGAATGGCAAAGACCAACGTGTCGCTATCAGTTTGGGTTTTGTATATACATTGCCAATGCTCGTTAACTTTCAGGCAGAGATCTATCACGATGGAATTGTCAGATTGTCTTTGATGCGTGAAGACATTCCGATTTCTAAAAGGGTTCGAGCAGGCTTTATGGTCAATACCGACAAGGAATATATGGGAGAACTAAAATACATCATCAACAAAAATATGGGTATTCGTACTCATTACGATAGCGATATGGGCTTTGGAGTTGGACTATCATTGAATTATTAAAGTTCTGCAATTGCAAGCATATTGCCAAAGCCACACTAGCCAACGCTTTGGCAAAGAGCTTGCAAAGCCGACTCAATACAAGATTGTTTTAAAAAATTCCCGATCCTTTAAAAAAGTAAAAAACGCAAAATGCAACACACAACCGACCTGACAATGAAACAAAAACTCAATACTGACAATGGTTTGCAAAGACTGGCAGACAGAACACCAGCCGGTAA
>JAEZZU010000312.1 GCA_023418355.1 Pseudomonadota bacterium
GGGGTTCGTGGCGTTGAGCATGGCCATGGCCATCTTGTTGCCGGGGTTGAAGCTCTTCTTGCCCATCTTGCGCAGCAGGTTGCGCATGTTCATGGTCACATCGCCAAAGTCGATCTTGACCGGGCAGGGCGTGAAGCACTTGTGGCAGACCGTGCAGTGGTCGGCCACGTCTTCAAACTCCTGCCAGTGCTTGATCGACACGCCACGGCGTGTCTGCTCTTCGTACAGGAAGGCTTCGACCAGCAGCGAAGTGGCCAGAATCTTGTTACGGGGCGAATACAGCATGTTCGCGCCGGGCACGTGCGTGTTGCACACGGGCTTGCACTTGCCGCAGCGCAGGCAGTCCTTGACGGAGTTGGCAATGTCGCCAATGTCCGACTGCTGCATGATCAGCGACTCGTAGCCCATCAGGCCAAACGAAGGCGTATAGGCATTCGTCAGGTCGGCGTACATCAGCGCTTCGCGGGGCGACTCGGCAGGCACCAGACCGTTCTTTTCACGGATCAGCTTGCCGCGGTTGAAGCGTCCATGGGGGTCCACACGCTTCTTGTAGTCCGCAAAGGGCTGCAGTTCCTCGTCGCTCAGGAATTCCAGCTTGGTAATACCAATGCCGTGCTCACCCGAGATCACGCCGTCCAGGCTGCGCGCCAGTTCCATGATGCGTGCCACGGTCTCGTGGGCCGTCTGCAGCATCTCGTAGTCGTCCGAGTTGACGGGGATATTGGTGTGCACATTGCCGTCACCGGCGTGCATGTGCAGCGCCACCCACACGCGGCCCTTGAGCACGCGCTGGTGGATGTTCACCACTTCGGCCAAGATGGGCTTGAAGGCCTCGCCGCTGAAGATCTGCGCCAGCGGCTGGCGAATCTGCGTCTTCCAGCTCGCGCGCAGGCTGTGGTCCTGCAGCTGCGGGAACAGCGTGGCCACATCAGCCAGCCAGCCAGCCCACTGGGCGCGCACATCGCGAATCAGCTCCATGGCCTGGTGCACGCGGTCTTCCAGCAGCTCGGCCGAAGGAATGTCGCCAGCATCGTCCTGCTTGCCCAGCGGCAGATTGCCCTTTTCAAAGAAGGCCAGCAGTTCGTTACAGAACTTGATCTTGTTGCGCAGGCTCAGCTCGATGTTGATGCGCTCGATGCCGTCCGTGTACTCCCACATGCGGGGCAGCGGAATCACCACGTCTTCATTGATCTTGAAGGCGTTGGTGTGGCGCGAAATCGCCGCCGTGCGCTTGCGGTCCAGCCAGAATTTCTTGCGGGCTTCCGCGCTGATGGCCACAAAGCCTTCGCCGTTGCGCGAATTGGCAATGCGCACGACTTCGCTGGTCACGCGCGCCACCTCGTCGGCGTTATCGCCCACGATGTCGCCAATCAGCACCATCTTGGGCAGACCGCCATTGCCCTTCTTGGACTTGGTGGCGTAGCCCACGGCCTTCAGATAGCGGTCGTCCAGGTGTTCAAGGCCAGCCAGCAGCACGCCGCTGCGCTTTTGCTCCTCGAACATGTAGTCCTTGATTTCGACGATCGAAGGCACGGCATCCTTGGCATTGCCAAAGAACTCCATGCACACGGTGCGCGTGTGCTCTGGCATGCGGTGCACCACCCAGCGCGCGCTGGTGATCAGACCGTCCGTGCCTTCCTTTTGCACACCGGGCAGACCAGACAGGAACTTGTCCGTCACGTCCTTGCCCAGGCCTTCCTTGCGGAACTTGTGGCCTGGAATGTCCAGCTGCTCCGTGCGCAGCAGCTTCTTGCCCGAGGCGTCGAAATACTTCAGCTCAAAGCTGGCCATCTCGGCGTCATGAATCTTGCCGAGGTTGTGACCAATGCGCACCACCTCCAGCCATTCGGCATCGGGGGTGACCATGCGCCAGCTGGCCAGGTTATCCAGTGCCGTACCCCACAGCACGGCCTTCTTGCCGCCAGCGTTCATGGCGATGTTGCCGCCAATGCACGAGGCTTCAATCGAGGTGGGGTCCACAGCAAACACAAAGCCTGCACGCTCAGCCGCTTCGGCCACGCGCTGCGTCACCACGCCAGCTTCCGTCCAGACCGTGGGCACGGGCTTGTTCACGCCGGGCAACTGCACCATTTCCACTTCGGTAATGGCCTGCAGCTTTTCGGTATTGATGACCACCGAGCGCCAGGTCAGCGGAATGGCGCCACCGGTGTAGCCTGTGCCGCCCCCACGGGGGATGATGGTCAGACCCAGCTCGATACAGCCCTTGACCAGACCTGCCATCTCGGCTTCGGTATCAGGGGTCAGTACGACGAAGGGGTATTCCACGCGCCAGTCGGTCGCATCGGTCACATGACTGACACGCGAAAGGCCGTCGAACTTGATGTTGTCCTTGTGGGTGAGCTTGCCCAGCGTCTTGCGCACGCGCTGGCGCAGCTCGGCCGCTTCCTCGAACATGCGGTCAAACTCACGCACCGCGCGATTGGCTGCCTCAATCAGCTGGCCGACCAGCTGGTCGCGGGGAGTGTCTTCCTGGGGAATGCGGCGCTTTTGCACTTCCGCCTTGCGGTGCTGCAGGGCTTCCACCAGCAGCTTGCGGCGATCCGGGTTGTGCAGCAGATCGTCCTGCAGGTAGGGGTTGCGTTGCACCACCCACATATCACCCAGCACTTCATAGAGCATGCGTGCAGAGCGCCCAGTCTGACGCTCCTGACGCAACTGGTTGAGCACATCCCAAGCGGATGAGCCCAGTAAACGGATCACGATTTCCCTGTCGGAAAACGATGTGTAGTTGTACGGGATCTCTCGGAGTCGGGCAGGTTCGGCAACCTTGGCTTCAAGCATTGCCTGCGCAATCGGTGCATTCATGGATATAGACCGGGTTGGGCGCCGCAGCGCACCGTAAGTCATGGGGAAAGTGATTTTATGCCAGGCCCTATTACGCTCAGGCGGAGCATCCAGAGAGACCTGACATCGCAATGCGCAAAAGCGTTTTGCTATGGTTTCGTTCTCTTTTCACCACTACGCATAATCCACAATTTCGCGCTGCAAATAACAAAAAAGAAAAAATTCGCGTTGCCATGGTTTCGTTTTTTTTCGCTCCTTCTAGAATGATCGGACTGTCCAAGCACTATTTCGCATGTAAAAAACATGCAATGGCTGGCGGCCATCTGCTCTCGTTTTCCCGAGCAGATGTCATTCATGTCATAAAAGGGACACATCCATATATAGGATGCAACCACCCGTTCTACACGTAGAGGAGTCTTTCCATGCAATTCAAGCGAATCGCCCTGGCTGCAGCACTGGCTGCAACCACTGCCGGTGCTGCCAACGCTGCCACTGATATCCAGTGGTGGCATTCCATGACCGCCGTGAACAACGAGTGGGTCAATGATCTGGCCAAACAGTTCAACGAAAGCCAAAGCGAATACAAGATCGTCCCCACCTTCAAGGGTGCCTACGACGAGTCCATG
>JAEZZU010000328.1 GCA_023418355.1 Pseudomonadota bacterium
GCGCAATGCGCTTTTGCGTGACCTTGTCGGTGTATTCCTTGTCGGGAGCGACCGAGCGCAGGAAGAACAGCGCAAAGCCAAACGGTGGGTGCATGAAGGAAGTCTGCATGTTCACCGCCAGCAGCACGCCGAACCAGATCAGGTCAATGCCCAGCTTGTCCGCCACGGGTGCCAGCAGGGGCACGACGATGAAGGACAGCTCAAAGAAGTCCAGGAAGAATGCGAGGATGAACACCATCACGTTCACCAGGATCAGGAAGCCCAGCTGACCGCCTGGCAGGTCTGCCAGCAGGTGCTCTACCCACAGCGGGCCGTCCACGCCCTGGAAGGTCAGACCGAACATGGTTGCACCGATCAGGATGAACATCACAAAGCACGACAGCTTGGTGGTGGACATCAGCGCCTGCTTGAGCAGCGTAAAGCTCAGGCGGCGGCGCACGATGGCCGTGATCATGGCACCGATGGCACCCATGGCGCGACCATCGGTGGGTGTGGCAATGCCCAGGAAGATGGTGCCCAGCACCAGGAAGATCAGCAGCAGCGGAGGAATCAGCACAAAGGTGACTTTTTCCGCTACCTGCGACAGCAGGCCCAGACCTGTCAGGCGGTTGATGGATGCCGCCACAAAAGCCAGCGCCACGCCAAAGCACATGGCAAACACGATGGTTTCATCGGTGGCCACTTTTTCCACCACTTCACCGGTGAACCAGGTGTGGATGGTGGGCATGTTCTGCGCAGCAAACACCGATACCGCCACGCACAGCACGGTGAGCACCAGCAGCGAAGTCAGGCCGCTGGAGCCGTCTTTTTCCTTCAGGCTGCGTGCTTCGGGCGGCAGGGCAGGCACCATGTGTGGCTTGAAGAAAGCCAGCAGGAAAATAAAGATCATGTAAAAGGCCACCAGCATGAAGCCGGGGACGAACGCGCCCTTGTACATGTCGCCCACGCTGCGGCCCAGCTGGTCGGCCAAGATGATCAGCACCAGCGAAGGTGGAATGATCTGCGCCAGCGTGCCGGAAGCTGCAATCACGCCCGAGGCCACACGGCGGTCATAGCCGTAACGCATCATGATGGGCAGCGAGATCAGGCCCATCGAGATCACGGATGCCGCCACCACGCCGGTGGTTGCAGCCAGCATGGCGCCGACCAGAATCACGGCAATGGCCACGCCACCGCGAATGGGGCCAAACAGCTGGCCGACGGTGTCCAGCAGGTCTTCTGCCATGCCGCTGCGTTCCAGAATCAGCCCCATCAGGGTGAAGAACGGAATGGCGAGCATGGTTTCGTTCTGCATGATGCCGTAGATGCGCAGCGGCAGCGCCTGCAGCAACGCCTCGGGCAGCACGCCCAGTTCGATACCGATGACCGCAAAGAACAGGCCGCAGGCACCCAGGCTGAAGGCCACGGGAAAGCCCAGCGGCAAGAAGCAGATCAGCCCCGCGAACATGATCGGGGCCATGTTGTTGGCAATGAATTCCATGGTGTTGTCTCCCCTTGCGCTCAGGCGTGCTTGGTGCCGTTTTGTTCGGCTTCTTCTTTGGCCTTGCGGATGGCTTCTGCCAGCTCTTCTTCAGCGGTTTTGTCCACCACCTTGACGGTGGGGTCGTCAATCAGGCCCATCAGGAAGGCAATGCGCTTGATGAATTCCGAAATACCCTGCAGCAGCAGCAGACCAAAGCCCAGCGGCATCATCAGATACACAGGCCAGCGGATCAGACCGCCCGCGTTGCTGGACATTTCGCCCGATTGGTAGGCCTGCCAGAAGAAGGGGATGCCGTAGTACAGGATCACGACACACATGGGGGTCAGGAAGCAGGCAAAGCCCAGCACGTCAATCCAGACACGGGTGCGCAGGGACAGCTTGGCATTGATCACGTCCACCTTGACGTGTTCTTTTTCCAGCAGGGTGTAGCCAGCAGCCAGCAGGAAGGACGCGGCAAACAGGTACCACTGCACTTCCAGAAAAGCGTTGGAGCTGTTGTTGAAGAGTTTGCGCACCACCGCGTTGATGCCGCTGATGATGGTGGCCGCAAGAATCAGCCAGATGACGTACTTGCCGACCCAGGCGTTGAGCCGGTCGATCCCCCGTGAAAGTCGTAGTAGGGCTTGCATGGTGTCTCCAAAAAGCGCGGTATGTGCCCGGGACAGCACAGAAAGCGTGTGGCCTTCGTCTGTGGGCTTATAGGAATGCACAGGTGCGCGATTCTACGGAGCATGCTCTCACGTTGCTGACGTGTTTGTGACGAGTTGCCTGTCACTGGCGAAATTTTTTTGTTTTTTATCGGTGTTTTAAGGGTTTTTGCTAGGTTTTCCTGCAAGTAGTGAAAACCAGCATGAGCGGGTAAACCCGCCCATGCATGCATCATTGGCTCAGCGGTTGCTGCACATGTTCACGCTCGATATGACGCAGTACGCCCTGGCAGGCGTCTTCGATCAGGTCCAGCACATGCTCGAAGCCCTGGTCGCCCCCATAGTAGGGGTCGGGCACCACGGCGCTGCGCATTTCCTGACAGAACTCGGTCAGGCGGTGCAGCTTCTGGCGCTGCGTGGGTGGGCACAGTGCCTGTGCCCGCGCCATGTTTTCGTGGTCCATGACCAGCACCAGGTCAAAGCGTGCAAAGTCCTCACGCGTGAGCTGGCGCGCGCGCAGGTCACTCAGGTCATAGCCGCGCTGCAGCGCGTGCTTCTGGCTGCGCAGGTCGGGTGCTTCACCCACGTGGTAGGCATGGGTGCCGCAGGAGTCCACCTGCAGCCAGTCCTCCCAGCCCTTGCGCCGAATCATGTCGCGCATGACGCCGTGCGCTGTCGGGCTGCGGCAGATGTTGCCCATGCAGACCATCAGGATGGCATAGGGAGAAATGGCGGTTCTGGTGTTCATGCTCGGAATTTCTTGCAGTATTCGTGCCGCAACTGAGAAATCTGCGGCTTGGTCTGTGATAGATTATTGGCCGTTCTGTGCTGTAACTCTTGGCGCGGAACGCATCACACCACAGCGGGTGTAGTTCAATGGTAGAACGCCAGCTTCCCAAGCTTGATACGAGGGTTCGATTCCCTTCACCCGCTCCATCTATTGCCCGCCAGCGGCGCGTCTTTTTCCCCTTCACTCCAGCTCAAAGGCCTGCCGCAGTGCATCGCCAAAGTCGGCCGTGCCTGACAGCGTCAGGGTCAACGTGGCATAGCTACCGGGCTGTGGAGATTCTGCTTCCACCACGCCCTGCTGTGCCTGCCAGCGGATACGCAGGGGGCGGCCACTGTCGTCATCCTGGGCGCTGAGGTCCCAGTCCCAGTCGCCCCCTTCGTCCAGCGGCGCGCGGCGGCCGGGAAAGTCGTTACTGGCCCAGCGCAGGACTTGCTGTACTTCGCTGAGCAGGGCGCTCCAGCGGCTGTCGGTGACGCTGGCCATGGCATCCCAGGTGCCGTTGCCGTCTTCGTCTTCGCTGTATTCAAAATCGAGGTAGTCGAGAGCCATTTGCTTGTTCCTTTACAAAAAGCATAGCTATTGGCGCTGGTATGCACTTGTTTTTACAAGCAAAACACATGCAAGCCAAGGTTTTATGAGCGCATGGCGCTTCTCTTTTATCAAGACTTGGGCTGTACGCCGTGTCAGCCGCTGGTTTTCATGCGCTGCCTGGTCCGGTCCGCTTTCAGATTCTTCCTAGCCCAGATTACACCTGTGCTGCATAGCATCCGCAGATGCTTTTGCCCCCGAAGGAGGATGCTCCGCGATCTTTGCGCCTGACTGCCAGCAAGGTGACATGGCTGCCGGTTGTACTGCTGTACGGCATGACGGCGGCCGTGCTGTTGTGCCTGGCCGTGATGACGGCTTTCTATGGCTATTGGCTGGTCGAGCAAAACAGTTCCCAGTACCGGCGGTAAATGAATGCAGCCGCCTATAGCACCCAGATATTTCTGGACCAGCGCGAGCAATTGCTGCGTGCGACGGCGGCGTCTGCCGGGCGCAATCTGGCGCAGCTGCCAGCCAGTGAAACACCCAGTCGCATGGGCGCTTCACGGCAGATCCGTCTTTTCCCTTTGCTGGATGGGCCAGACCGCTACCAGTGGTCGCTGGTCTTGATGCCGCGCGCCGTCGAGGCATTTGCGCAGGCGCAGGTGGAGCTGATCTACACCTCCATGGTTTCAGGCGCTACCCAGGTGGTGCTGGGTGATGAGCTGCCATCGTCTTTCACACTGAGTGCGCAGACGCAGCGCTGGATTCGCGACATGCTGGCGGCACAGGCAGACAGGCTGCGCCCGGGCGAGCCGACGCCTGTGGTGTGGCTCACTCCGCCCGGAACACAGGTGAAAAAACTGTTCATGTATCTGCCGCTGGACGCAGCGGATCCACAGGCTGGCTGGCTGGGTATTGCCATTCCGGACATTGCTTCAAAGCTGGATCTGTCGCACCTGAAGGGCAGCAGCTATGCCCTGTATGCACCTGAAGGGCGACCGATTGTGCGGGGCGAAGGTGCACCCCAGTCGGTATATCTGGAGCCCTCTGAGGAAGATGGCTTTGCGCTGGACCCCGGACATTCGTATTTTGAGAACTTTGTGCTGAGCAAGTCGGTAGGGGATGCAGGCTGGCGTCTGCGCTACTTCATGCCGCGCGACCAGTTGCTCAAGGATGTGCTGCCCAGATGGAGCTGGGCATTTGTGCTGTTTCTGCTGGCGCTGGTGGGTATCTGCAGCGGCTGCCGCCAGATCCACCGGCGCATGCTGCAGCCAGCCAGCGCACATGTGTCCAACGCGCTGCTGGCTACCGTGAACAACACGCTGGATCTGGCGCGCATTGAAGCGGGCCACCAGCCTTTGGCGCATGCGCCGTTTTCACCCCTGCAGCTGGTGGAAGAGGTGGTGTTCAGTTTTGCCATGCGTGCAGAGAGCAAGGGGCTGAAGCTGTATTTCACAGTGGATGCGACGACCCCTGCGCTCGTGCTGGGTGATGTGAAGCTGCTGCGCCAGGTGCTGGATAACTTTGTCAACAATGCCATCAAGTTCACGGAGTCGGGCAGCGTTTTGCTGCGCCTGCACAGTGCGCTTGCTGCAGAGAAGCAGGTGCATCTGCAGTTTCAGGTGATCGACACCGGCATTGGCATGGCCCAAGAGAGTGTGCAGCGTGTGTTTGAACCTTACTTCCGGGTTGAGGGCGACAACGCATTCCGTGGCACGGGGCTGGGGCTTTCCATTTGCGCACGTCTGGCGCAGGCCTTGCAGGCCAAGCTGGATGCCAAGAGCCAGCTCGGCGTAGGCACCTGCATGGAGCTGGCGTTGACGCTGCCCGTGCCTGCCCATGCTGAGCCGGAAAACTGGCCACAGTTGCTGGCTGGGCCGGTCCATGTGCGCGGCGCAGATCCAGAGGTTGTGGCTTCGACCTGTGGCTGGCTGCGGCGCTGGGGTGCCAAGGCGCTGCCGTATCGCACAGATCTGGCGGAGGAAGATGGCGCTGTTCTGGTCGAAGCCTGGCCGTGCATGACGCCCTTGGCGCACTGGAGCGGCCCGCAAGTGCTGGCACATGCTTTGACGCAGGTGGTGGACCAGGCGCCGTCATGCAAGGCGCAGACCTGGCGGGCAAGTGCCTACAGCCTGCTGGAGCTGGGGCAGGCGGTGCAGCAGGCGCAGGGGGCAGGCAGTGCGCCCGCGAAGCAGGTGTCACCCGGCACGATGCCAGTCAATGTGCGTGTGCTGGTGGCGGAAGACCATCCCGTGACACGCATGATTCTGATCGAGCAGTTGCAGCAGCTGGGCTGCGAGGTGGCGTCTGTGCCGAATGGAAAAGAGGCGCTGCAACTACAGGGCATCATGGAATTTGACCTGATATTTACCGACTGGAATATGCCCATATTGAATGGGTTTGAACTGACGCAAGCACTGGGCGGATTCAAGACCCAAGTGCAACACCCCTAGGTTTAATGAACGAGGGTGGAGTGTTGGGGTGAGTTGATTAACAACTCACGGTACACGGACAGCGGCGATCGTACCCCAAGCCCCTTGCGAGGGC
>JAEZZU010000359.1 GCA_023418355.1 Pseudomonadota bacterium
AAGGCAGCTTCTGCAATGCATGCTCACGTATTTTATACGTGATCTTTTCGTTGCGCAGGTCAGACACAAACTTAAGACTTTGATTGGGCAATGCTTTTTGCAGCTTTGCGACAACTTCCTGCACGTAATCCGTCTGCGAATCGGTGATATTGAGCACAGCCACCTGCTCTGGCGCCAGCCACACAGGCAATGCTCCGGCGTATTGCTCGATCAAAATACCGATGAAGCGCTCCAGCGAACCCACGATCGCGCGGTGCAGCATCACAGGGCGGTGACGGTTGCCGTCTTCACCCACATATTCCGCATCTAGGCGCACTGGCATGGAGAAGTCCACCTGAATGGTGCCGCACTGCCACTGGCGACCCAGCGCATCCTTCAAGGTGTATTCAATCTTGGGACCGTAGAAAGCGCCATCGCCCACAGCGATCTGGTACTCGCAGCCCGAAGCCTTGAGCGCGTCAAACAGTGCCTTTTCCGCCTTGTCCCAGATTTCATCGGAGCCAATGCGTGCCTCAGGGCGAGTGGCCACCTTGTAGATGATGTCGGTGAAGCCAAAGTCGGCATACACCTTTTGCACCAGCTGGTTGAAGTTCAGCACTTCCTGCTGGATCTGGTCTTCGGTACAGAAAATGTGACCATCGTCCTGCGTGAAGCCGCGCACGCGCATGATGCCGTGCAGACCACCCGTAGGCTCATTGCGGTGGCACTGACCGAACTCACCAAAACGCAGAGGCAAGTCGCGGTAGCTCTTCACCCCCTGCTTGAAGATCAGAATGTGGCCAGGGCAGTTCATGGGCTTCAAAGCGTAGTCACGCTTTTCAGACTCGGTCACGAACATGTTGTCGCGGTACTTGTCCCAGTGACCAGTTTTCTCCCACAGGGTCTTGTCCAGAATCTGGGGCGCCTTGACTTCTTCGTAACCATTGTTGCGGTAGACAGCACGCATGTACTGCTCCACTTCTTGCCACACACGCCAGCCCTTGGGGTGCCAGAACACAGTACCGGGCGAGCATTCGTCGATGTGGAACAGATCCAGCTCACGGCCCAGACGGCGGTGATCGCGCTTTTCAGCTTCCTCGATACGGGTGATATAGGCCTGCAGATCCTTCTTGTCGGCCCAGGCAGTGCCGTAGATACGCTGCAGCTGCTCATTCTTGGCATCACCGCGCCAGTAGGCACCGGCCAGCTTGGTCAGCTTGAAGACCTTCAGGAAGCGTGTGTTGGGCACGTGAGGGCCGCGGCACATGTCGATGTACTCCTGGTGGTAGTACAGGCCCATGGCCTTTTCGTCAGGCATGTCTTCGACCAGACGCAGCTTGTAGTCTTCGCCGCGCTCGGTGAACACCTTGATGACTTCCGCACGGGGAGTCATCTTCTTGATCACGTCATAGTCCTGCGCAATCAGTTCCTTCATGCGCGCTTCGATGGCTGCCATGTCGTCCATGGTGAAAGGACGCTCGTACGAAATGTCGTAGTAAAAGCCCTCATCGATCACAGGGCCAATCACCATCTTGGCTGTGGGATACAGCTGCTTGACAGCATGACCTACCAAGTGGGCGCAGGAGTGACGAATGATTTCCACGCCTTCCTGATCCTTGGGGGTGATGATTTGCAGCTGTGCGTCTTGCTCGATCAGATCGCAGGCATCCACCAGACGACCATTCACCTTGCCCGCCACGGTGTTCTTTGCCAGACCGGGGCCGATGGACTGAGCCACCTGCATGACAGTAACTGGGCCTTCAAATTCGCGTTGCGAACCGTCGGGAAGCGTGATCTTTAACATGAAATTCCTTAAGTATCTTTGTATGAAACAGGGGCGCGCAGACTGCTTACAAAGCAAAAGCGCGGATCAGTGTCCGCGCTTGAGGGTGCAAAAATTCCGGGCAGGCGCGAACGTGCAGCCTCAGTGGCTGCGGAGCTTCTCCAGCATCGTCGTTCGCGGTGTCATAACCAAAATGCCTTTCTCGCCCTTGTGAGTGAAATACTGAAATACCAGGACATTTTAACCCTTTGCCAAGCATGGCGCAGGGCACGAATCCCGTTGCCCGGCAAAGCCTATGAGCTGCGACGTGCCCCCATGATCAGCAATCCCAGCATCAAGACTGCAAAGCCTGTGAAACACAGGAAGGACCAGTTGGCAATGGAGCCACCCAGAAAGGTCCAGTCCACCGCCGTGCAGTCGCCCGAACCACGAAAGATCATGGGAATGGCGCGGCTGATGGGGTAGTTTTCGATCATGCCGTAAAAATCTCGGCCGCAGCTCGCAAACTCTGGGGGATACCACTGCAGCCAGCTCTGGCGCGCAGCGACAAAGGCACCAAAGCCAGACATGGCAAGCGCCAGAACACTCCACGACATCCACCAGCCTTTTGCGCCTCTAAGGCTTGCCAGTCCTGCGGTGACAGCTACCAAAATCAGTACATAACGCTGCACGATGCACATCGGGCAAGGCTCCAGCCCCACCACATGCTGTAAATACATGCCAAAGGCCAGCAAGGCCACACAGCACACGGCAATCAGCGCCAGTACACGGCGCGGGGCATCCGCCATCCAATTCAAAACCTGCATATTGCTCTCGAATAAACCATGCAAAAAGGGCGACCCGAAAGCCGCCCTGCTGTGTTTCGTGCAAGAAATGGCGTTCAGATACCCGCTGCCTCGTCCAAGAATACCTTAGCACGACGCGGTGTAACCACCAGTGTCTCACCTTCACGCAGTCCCATGTCATGGAACTGCTGTGCAGGAATCTGAGCTTCGATCACCTGCTCGGCTTCGGCATCTTCAGTTGCTTGAGTCTCTTCAGCCAGCACAAGTTCCAGACGCGCAATCGGCCCCACCACAATCGCACGGCTCAGCTGCACCACCAGACCTGTGGTGCGGCCATTGCCATCGGTATTCTGACCGGGCGAGTAGCGCTCCACCTCCAGATCATGGGGACGTACATAGGCAAAGGCATTGCGGTCGACCACACCCTTGAGCTCGGAGCTGTCAAGCTGCATGCCATCTTCCAGCTCCACGTGACCATCCTTGGCACGCCCCTTGAACAGGTTCACGTCCCCCAGGAAGCCATAGACGAAGGGGCTGGCGGGGTTGTCCCAGACTTCTTGCGGCGTACCCTCCTGCTCGATCTTGCCCTGGTTGATCACCACCACGCGGTCGGCCACTTCCAGCGCTTCTTCCTGGTCGTGCGTCACAAAGATCGAGGTCACATGCAGTTCGTCGTGCAGACGGCGCAGCCAGCGGCGCAGCTCCTTGCGCACCTTGGCATCCAGTGCACCGAATGGCTCGTCCAGCAGCAGCACCTTGGGCTCCACGGCCAGTGCACGGGCCAGCGCAATACGCTGGCGCTGACCGCCGGAAAGCTGCGAGGGATAACGATCAGCAATCCAGTCCAGCTGCACCAGCTTGAGCAGGCTCATCACCTTCTCCTTGATCTGGGCTTCACTGGGGCGCTCCTTGCGGGGCTTGACGCGCAGGCCAAAGGCCACGTTTTCGAACACCGTCATATGGCGGAACAGCGCGTAATGCTGGAACACAAAGCCCACATTGCGATCACGCACATGCACGTCGGTCGTGTCTTCACCGCTGAAGTGGATGCTGCCCACGTCGGGCGACTCCAGGCCGGCGATGATGCGCAGCAGCGTGGTCTTGCCGCAGCCCGAGGGGCCCAGCAAGGCGATCAGCTCGCCAGACTTGATGTTCAGACTGACATCGCGCAGCGCCTGGAAATCTCCAAACTGCTTGCTGACATTGCGAATTTCGATACTCATGGTAGGTCTTCTTCTGTTCTGACTTGGGCGCAGACCCAGGAATTACGGTGTCACACGGGGCGATGGACGCTCAGGCGGCAGGTTTTCTGCGGCCTTGCGCTGGTTTTCCACCTGCCACTCAGCAATCGACTTGATAGCCAGCGTCACCAGCGCCAGCAGTGCCAGCAGCGAGGCAGCAGCAAATGCAGCGACCGACTGGTATTCGTTGTAGAGAATTTCCACGTGCAGCGGGATGGTGTTGGTCTGACCACGGATGTGACCGGACACCACAGACACCGCACCGAACTCCCCCATGGCGCGGGCGTTACACAGAATCACACCGTACAGCAGGCCCCACTTGATGTTGGGCAGGGTCACCTTCCAGAAGGTCTGCCAGCCGCTGGCACCAAGCACGATGGCGGCCTGCTCTTCGTCATTGCCCTGCGCCTGCATCAGCGGGATCAGCTCGCGGGCGATGAAGGGGAAAGTCACAAACACGGTTGCCAGCACAATGCCGGGTACGGCAAAAATGATCTTGAGGTCGTGCTCCGCCAGCCAGGGACCCAACCAGCCGTGTGCACCAAATACCAGCACATACATCAGGCCCGCCACCACAGGCGAGATGGAGAAAGGCAGGTCAATCAGCGTGGTCAGAAAAGCCTTGCCACGGAAGTTGTACTTGGCAATACACCAGGCAGCAGCCACACCAAACACCAGATTCAGTGGCACAGCTATCACGGCTGTCAGCAGCGTCAGCTTGATGGCCGACCAGGCATCAGGCTCATTCAGGCCTTCCAGATAGGCATCCAGCCCCTGACGCAGTGCCTCAGTAAAGACGGCAGCCAGCGGCAGCACCAGAAACAGCAGGATGAAGGTCAGCGCCACACCGATGATCAGCCAGCGCACCGCGCGTGGCTCCGTCGTCGTGATGGGTGAGCGGCGCTGGTTCTGGCGGGGCTCCGTCACCTTGTAGGCGATCAGTACTGCAGCAATCACCAGCGCAACGATCAGCAGCAAACAGGTCCAGAGTGTCATATGCGTGCTCCCGAGTGGCGGCGCTGCCAGGCCTGCAGGCCATTGATCACCAGCAGCATGATGAAGGCAAAGATCAGCATCACCACGGCCACGGCAGTAGCACCTGCATAGTCATACTGTTCCAGCTTGCCGATGATGATGAGGGGGGTAATTTCCGAAACCATGGGCATATTGCCGGCAATAAAAATCACCGACCCGTATTCACCCAGTGCGCGCGCAAAAGCCATGGCAAAGCCGGTCAGCATGGCCGGCATGATGGTAGGCAGCAGCACCTTGTAGAAAATCTGCCAGCGCGAAGCACCCAGACTGGTTGCCGCTTCTTCCAGCTCTTTTTCCGAGTCTTCCAGCACAGGCTGCACCGTGCGCACCACAAAGGGCAGGCCGATAAAGATCAGCGCAATGACCACCCCCTTGGGGTTGAAGGCGAGCTGAATGCCCAGTGGCTCCAGAAACTGGCCCACCCAGCCGTTGCCGGCAAGCAAGGCAGTCAGCGAGATACCGGCTACTGCGGTGGGCAGCGCAAAGGGCAAGTCGACCAGTGCATCCACGATCTTCTTGCCGGGGAACTGATAACGCACAAGCACCCACGCCACCAGCACGCCAAACACCAGATTCACGGCAGCGGCAAACAGGGATGCGCCAAACGTCAGCTTGTAGGAAGCGACAACACGCGGCGCACTGACCGCGGTCCAGAACTGCTCCCACGTCAGCTCAAAAGTTTTAAAGAACAGCGCCGCCATCGGAATCAACACGATGACGCTCAGATAAAACAGTGTGTAGCCCAAGGTCAGCCCAAAACCGGGCAAAACACGCTGAGCGCCACGCCCACGGCGCACCGGGGTTGCGGCACTCGCACTTGGACTGACGGGGGATGCAGCAGACATGAATTTCCCTGACAGCCTGATTGTTGTTATGGATTGCGAGCAAGGTGCCCTGAGGCACCTTCTGGATAGCTTGCTTACTTACCTGGGGTGTAGAGTTCGTCGAACTTGCCACCGTCATTGAAGTGCACTTTCTGCGCTTCGCTGAGCGAGCCGAAATACTTGCCCACAGTGAACTGCTTGATGGGCTTGAACACATCAGCGTGCTTCTTCAGCACGGTTTCGGAGCGGGGGCGCAGGGCATGCTTGGC
>JAEZZU010000367.1 GCA_023418355.1 Pseudomonadota bacterium
CTGTGGACAACAACTTCCGCGCTTACGACGTTGCTACTGGCAAGGTCCTGTGGGATGCACGTCTGCCCGCTGGCGGTCAGGCCACTCCTATGACTTACCTGAACAGCAAGGGTGAGCAGATGGTGGTGCTGGTCGCTGGTGGCCACGGTTCCATCGGCACCAAGGCTGGTGACTACGTCATCGCCTACAAGCTGAAGCAGTAATGCCGCATACAGGCGCAGCTGCTCAAACCGGCTGCGTCTGATTTGGCACTCAGGGCCTTTTCAACCTCTGCACAGAGTGTTTGAAAAGGCCCCTTTTTTGAACTTAATTTTTCCCCTCAAGCACGCATGCAGGCCTGTCCAGGTCTGGCGCCGCTGTGCGCCAAAACAGCTGCGGCTTGACGCCAATACACATGAAAAACTTTGCTCGTAACGCCCTGGTCTGCGCTCTGGCTGCTGCTGCAGGCCTGTCTGCTGCCTCCGCATTTGCCCAATCCGGCGTGACCATGTATGGCCGCGTGGATCTGGGTCTGCAATTGCAGAGCGGTGAAAAAGCACTGGGCAAGTCCACCACCAAGATGGACTCCGGCACCTACAGCGCCCTGGGCTTCAAGGGCCAGGAAGATCTGGGCGGCGGCCTGAAGGCTTTCTTCCAGATGGAACACCGCTTCGATGCCTCGACCGGTGAAGCCAAGGACAAGGAACACTTCTTCAACGACATCTCCGTGATGGGCCTGAGCGGTGACTTTGGTACCGTGCGCATGGGTCGCTCGGACAACACCCTGGACATCGCCGCCGATCCTGACGCCTTTGGTGGCGACTACGTGGGTGGCCGTGGCAATCGCCGCGCCGGTGCCGATGAAAAGTGGGACAACGGCGTGATGTACTTCTCGCCCGAGATGTATGGCTTCCAGGCCATCGTCGGTGCCGCTTTTGCCGAAGGCGCCACACTGAAGAACCATGGCGACACCGCCACAGCCCGCGCCAAGAACCCCTTCGGCGTGACCGTGCTGTACAAGAACGGCAATCTGTCTTCGGCCCTGGGCTACATGCAGCGCGCCAACAAGGACAAGGCCTACGGCGGTTCTGCCACCTATGACTTTGGCGTGGCCAAGACCTTCCTGACCGTGGCACACAACGACGGCAAGGGCAACGGCATGATCGTGGACGGTGGCGAAAACAACGGCGAACCCGATGGCAAGCGCACCACCTACGACCTGGGCGTGGCTGTGCCTGTGGGTGCCGCTGGTTCCGTGCGTGCCAAGTACAACCTGGACCGTCGCCAGATCGTCCCTGCTGCAGACACCATCAAGACCCAGCACATCGGTCTGGGCTACCTGCACCACCTGAGCAAGCGTACCCACCTGTATGTCACAGGCGGCGTGAAGAAAACCGACGGTGAAAAGAGCGTGCGTGCCATGGATATGGGCGTGGCACACAGCTTCTGATCCGTCTGCACAGCACATGGCTGCCGCTCAGGCTGCCATGGCTGACAAGCAGCACCAAGGGAAGCTCCCTGTCTGTTCCGCAAGGAATGGGCGGGGAGTTTTTTTTATGCTCAATAAATTCATAGCTGCAAGCGCTTGCTGCATCTGGCTTAGAGGCCAAAAACACTCAAAATACAAGAGCAGCAGCCCAAATAGCCTGAAAAGCGGTTTTCCTCGCCCAAAGCAATGGCTTTGCCAGAAACTGTATATTCATACAGTGGAACTGCAAAACAAACTCGCGATTCTTGCGGATGCGGCCAAGTACGACGCATCGTGCGCCTCCAGCGGCAGCGCCAGGCGCAATGCCACGGCTGGCGGCATAGGCTCGACCACCAGCATGGGCATCTGCCACAGCTACACGCCCGACGGGCGCTGTGTCTCGCTGCTCAAAATCCTGCTGACCAACTTCTGCATCTACGACTGCAAGTACTGCGTCAACCGCGTCACGTCCAACATCCCGCGTGCACGCTTCAGCGTCAAAGAGGTCGTCGATCTGACGCTGGACTTCTACCAGCGCAATTGCATAGAAGGTTTGTTTTTGTCCAGCGGCATCATCCGCAGCCCTGACTACACCATGGAGCAGCTCGTCGGCGTGGCACGCAGCCTGCGCCAAGACCATGGCTTCAAGGGCTATATCCACCTCAAGACCATTCCCGATGCTGACCCCGTGCTGCTGGCCGAAGCAGGGCTGTATGCCGACCGCCTGAGCATCAATATTGAGCTGCCCACAGTGCAGGGCCTGAACCAGCTCGCACCGGAGAAAGACAGCGCCACCATCCACCACGCCATGGGACAGCTGCACGAGCACATTGCCACGTCCAGGGCAGAACGCCAGGCAGCCGCGAAAACCTCGGTGATTTCCATGCCGCGCTCACGGCGCACGCAATCGGCCCAACCCAAGGCCTTTGCGCCTGGCGGCCAGAGCACGCAGATGATCGTCGGTGCAGATGGTGCAGACGACGGTGAAATCATCCTCACCAGTGCCAGGCTCTACACCGGCTACGGCCTGCGGCGTGTGTATTACTCAGCCTTCAGCCCCATTCCGGATGCGAGTGCGGATTTGCCGCTGATCGCTCCACCGCTGGTACGCGAGCACCGCCTGTATCAGGCCGACTGGCTGATGCGCTTTTACGGCTTTGAAGCACAGGAAATCGTGCCTGTGGGCGAACACGGCAAGCGCATGCTGTCGCTGGAGCACGACCCCAAGCTGGCCTGGGCACTGGCCCACCGTGAGCGTTTTCCAGTGAATCTCAACACCGCACCGCGCGAGCTGCTGCTGCGCGTGCCCGGACTGGGCGTGAAGTCGGTGGACAAGCTTTTGGCCGCCCGCCGCTGGCGCATGCTGCACCGCCATGATCTGAACCAGCTCAAAGTGCCGCTGGGCAAAATTTTGCCGTTTGTGGAATGTGTGGGCTGGCAGCCCGGCCGCAGCCTGGATGACCCCATGCTGGCCGCAAAACTGGTGCAGCCCATGGCACCACAGCCGGTGCAGGCCAGCCTGTTTTGAGCCATGCAGCACCACAGCATCGTCTTGCCCGGTGATGGCAGCGACCTCAGCGCCTGGCGCAGCATGGCCCGGTGGCTGTGGGCACAGCAAGTCCCCCCAGAGCACGTCACTTGGCTGACAGCAATGAGCCAGCAGCACAGCCCCGATTTGTTTGCCGCACCGCTGAAGGCCACACAGCTGCAGGATCTGCCGGCGGCGCCAGCGATAGCTGTGACCGTCCCCAGGGACTGGATGGCGCTGGCCGAGCATGCCTTGCTGCACAGCACCCCGGAACGCTTTGGCGTGCTCTACCGCATGTTCTGGCGCATGCAGCACGATGCGACGCTGCGCCACGACCCGCTGGACCCGGACCGCGTGCAGCTGCAGCTGTGGGCCAAGGCCGTGCGCCGGGAAGTGCACAAGATGCATGCCTTTGTGCGCTTCCGCCCCGTGGATATCCCGGACCGCCCGGAAGACGGCACAGGGCCGCTGCATGTGGCCTGGTTTGAACCCGTGCACCACATCGTGCAGGCCGCAGCGCCTTTCTTTGTGAAGCGCTTTGCCAATATGCGCTGGAGCATTCTGACGCCGCAGTGCAGCCTGCGCTGGTGGCCCCAGGCCGCCGATGTCACGGCGCTGGCAGGGCAGGGGGTTCACCCGGACCATGCCCTGCAGCCTCTCAGAGGCCGCCCAGGCGTTTTAAGCTGGGGTCCCGGTGCCCAGGCCAGTGATGCCCCCGCTGCGGACGCTGGAGAGGCGTTATGGCTCACTTACTACGCCCACATCTTCAATCCGGCCCGCCTCAAGGTAGCGGCCATGCGCAAGGAGATGCCGCGGCGCTACTGGCACAACCTGCCGGAGGCCCGGCTGATCTCCCCCCTGATTCAGGCCGCCCAGGCCCGCTCCAGTGCCATGCTGGCCAGCGCACCCAGCACACCGCAGCGCAGGCTGCCGCGCAAAGCGTCCTGAATTTGATAGCTGTCAGCGCTTGTGTGGTCTGCCCTGGCGCCAGAAAAGGCTGAAAAAATGTTTTCGAAACCTTGAAAACAGCAATTTCGTCTGTGCTTTGAAGGACTTAGCAGTCCGTTGAATTTTTTTGAATGAAGCGAGATTCCTGCTTCTTCCTTCTGCACCCCAGCTATGCACTGCTGTTAATAACTTCCTGTGCATAACAGTTGGAGAAGGAATAACTTCTGGCTGACAGAGGTTTTTCAAGCTATGGCTGTGTTTTCAGTCCATGTGCTTGACCTGCACAGCCATGCCACCTGCTGAAGAAATCTTTTCAAGGTCTGACAAGCATTTGCATGTCATCTTTGCTTTCTGTCTGTCTTTCTGGTTTTCTGACTTTAGTTGTTCTTTTTCATTTTTTATAAGGATAGTAGGTAGTAGTAAGTAAACGCTCCATCTGTGGATAACTTCACTTTGGGTACTGATATCAAGCACTTGTCAGCACCTGAAATATGTGGGCCATCCCCTGTTGCTGATGTCCTGTCTGCAGGGATAACTTCCAAAAAATTTGAATTTTTGTGGATATCTCTGGTTTTGCATGCTGTCTATCCACAAGTGCATACGCACTCTGATGTAACTCAGTTTTCAGCTTGAAAAACAAGCCAAATAAAGACTTGTTGCTACAAATTTTG
>JAEZZU010000016.1 GCA_023418355.1 Pseudomonadota bacterium
GAAAGAGTTTGTTCCAGGCTACCGCCCACTGCGCAGCAGCGATGGCACGGTGCCTAGCCGTTTCAGCAATTACGACTAATAGGACGCATCGTCTTCCATGCACCACCTGATTTCCATGCCACGTCAATTTGCCCTGGGGCTTGTCTGTGCTGCCGCCATGAGCGCCTGGTCGGCGCATGCCCAAACACCCAGCGCGGAAGTCGCGCGTGCGCTGTCCAGCTCCGCGCAGACCACCCAGCTGGGTCAGGCTGCAGCCCAGCTGCGTTCGGCCGACTACATCGTGGCCATTGTCAATTCGGAGCCGGTAACCAACAACGAGGTCCGCGCCCGGATTCAGCGCGTGAAGGAAAACCTGCAAAGCCAGGGCATTCAGCAGCTGCCCTCTGAGGACGAGCTCGCACAGGAGGTGCTGGAGCGTCTGATTGTGGAAAAGATCCAGGTGCAGACGGCCAAGGAAACCGGCATCAAGGTCGATGACTATGCCGTCGATCAGGCCATCGGCAATATTGCCCGCCAGAGTGGTCTGACCCAGCAGGCGCTGGCCGAAGAAGTGGCCAAGCGTGGCCAGTCGCAAGCGTCTTTCCGCGAAGAAATCCGCAACCAGATGCTGATGCAGCGTCTGCAGAACCGCGAAGTGGATGGCCGCGTGCAGGTGTCGGAGCACGATATTGACCAGCACCTGGCCAAGCAGCGCCAGGAGGCTGGCCAGACAGACATGATGCACGCCCAGCTGAATCTGGGACACATTCTGATTGCGGTGCCTGAGAACGCCAGCGAGGCCGAAGTAGCTCGCCTGCAGGAACGCGCACAGGAGGCCCTGAAGGCTGCACGCACGGAAGCCGACTTTGCGGCCGTGGCGCAGCGCTATTCGGACGGTGGCGCGGCCATTATCGGCATGCGTCCTGCGAGCCGCTACCCATCGCTGTTTATCGAATCCGTGTCGGGCACGCCCGTGGGCGGCATTGTCGGCCCCGTGCGTTCACCGGCGGGTTTTCACATTCTCAAGGTGGTGGACAAGAGCGCCAACGGCGTAGCAGCCGTGGTGACGCAAAACCATGCACGCCACATCCTGCTGCGAACTTCGCCACAATTGAGCGAACGAGAAGCTGCACAGGTGCTGTCCGAGCTGCGCCAGCGCGTGGAAGGCGGAGCCAGCTTTGCCGATCTGGCGCGCCAGTATTCGGAAGATGGCAGTGCCTCCATGGGCGGTGATCTGGGCTGGGCAGGCCCTGGCCAGTACGTGCCAGAGTTCGAGCAGGCGCTGAACGCGCTGGAGCCCGGTCAGGTCAGCCAGCCTGTGGTTTCTCGCTTTGGCGTGCACCTGATTCAACTGGTGGATCGCCGCCAAGCCACATTGACGCCCCGTGAGCAGCGCGAAATGCTGCGCAACGTAGTTCGTGAAGAAAAGCTCGAGAAGGCACATGCCAACTGGCTGCAGGAACTGCGCGGACAGGCCTATGTGGAATATCGCGAGCCACCCCAATAATTTTTCCGCGTGAAACATATTCCTCGTAAACGTTTCGGTCAGAACTTCCTGATCGACCACGGCATCATCGACGGCATCGTCAAGGCCATCGATCCCCGTCCAGGCCAGCCTCTGGTGGAAATCGGCCCCGGCCTGATGGCGCTGACCCAGCCTCTGGTGGAGCGCACCGGCCAGATCACCGTGATTGAGCTGGACCGCGACCTGGCCGCGCGGCTGCGCACCCGCCCTCAGCTGAAGGTGATCGAGTCCGATGTGCTCAAGGTGGACTTCACAGCCCTGGCGCAGGAGCTGGGCGTGCCCAAGCTGCGCGTGGCCGGCAACCTGCCCTACAACATCTCCTCGCCCATCCTGTTCCACCTGCTGGAGCATGTGGACGTGGTGCAGGACCAGCACTTCATGCTGCAAAAGGAAGTGATCGACCGCATGGTGGCCGATGCTGGCACTGCCGATTACGGGCGCCTGTCCGTGATGCTGCAGTGGCGTTATGCCATGGAAAACGTGCTGTTTGTGCCGCCAGAGAGCTTTGACCCACCACCCAAGGTCAACAGTGCCGTGGTGCGCATGGTGCCGCGTGAGCAGCCTGCGCAGCTGGACCCCAGGCTGCTGGAGTCCATGGTGCAGGTGGCCTTCAGCCAGCGCCGCAAGATTCTGCGCAATACGCTGGGCAAGTGGCTGGAAGAAAAAGGCTTTAGTGGCGAGTTCGACCTGCAGCGTCGCGCCGAAGAAGTGCCGGTGGCGGAATACGAAGCACTGGCTGCCCAGCTGTCTCAAAAATAAGAGCTGACAGCGCTGAATCTGACAAAGATTCACAATCTTTTGATGCGCAAACAAAAGCGCCCACTACGGTGGGCGCTTTGTTTTTTGCAGCAGAGACTGCTCAGAGGAAGGAATAGAAGCAGCGGAAGGCAATCTTGCGCTCGGCCCAGTAATCAGCCGCATCGCGGAAGCAGTCCAGAAACTGCTCGCGCATTTCCTTGTCGAACTTGTGGGCGATGGGCAGCTGGTCCAGCACCACCACAAAGCCAGGCTGAGGACCTGCCTTGTGCAGCGGGTCGGTCAGGCAGTCGTACAGGGCATCGAAGTTCTTGCCAAAGTGAGCAGGAAAGTGGAACTGCAGGGCGATCAGATCCAGCGCATCCTGCTTGGTCTGGGCATGGGCCAGATTGGCATAGAGGAAGTGGTGTCCCATGGCCTGTGCTGCGCGCTGCAAATCCGGAATATGGAAGGCGCGAATGGACTGCACGATGTTGCTGCGCACCCCAAGCAAAAGATTTTTGGGGTCAGAACAAGACGGTGTCACCATCTCCGTAATTCTTTCTATAGCTCGTAGTTGCCCACTGACAGCAGGGGGTGTGGGGTACATGGACAGC
The DNA here is from genome assembly GCA_023418355.1 of Pseudomonadota bacterium. Classification (GTDB taxonomy): domain Bacteria; phylum Pseudomonadota; class Gammaproteobacteria; order Burkholderiales; family Burkholderiaceae_C; genus Comamonas. The sequence goes on from JAEZZU010000016.1 coordinate 2,857, forward strand.
CCGCTGGGCCACAAGTTCCCGGCAGGAGCATGGTGGTGGTGCAGCCCATCCAGATCAGGAGCGCTCATGGCGTAATCTTCCGAAAACTGTTGTAGTGATCGCTGGTGTAGTAACAGGCTTCGGGCTGTGTGG
>JAEZZU010000053.1 GCA_023418355.1 Pseudomonadota bacterium
GTCAAGGCACAAGCCACGACTGGCAGCGCCAGCTGCAGCACATACAGCACCAGATGCAGGCCACCTTCGGGCATTTCAGGCTTGTAGATGGGGAATAAGACCAGCGATGCCCCCACCGCCAGTGCCAGCAAGCAGCGCATGACATTGCTGCCGCGATACAGGCTGTACGCCACCACGGAAAAGCCCACAATGCAGAACGCCCAGATCGCCATGCCCACCGCAGAAGCAGGCAGGCCACTGCCATAAAGGGCCAGCCTGAGCAGGGACAAGACGCCGTAAACGGCAATCAGGGTGGCGGCGATGGTCACAGATAAAGGTGTTGGAGTGCGATGCATGCTGCAACTATGCCAGTGCCTGGACTTACAGCTGCGAATTACACCAGCCACCGAAGGCGGAGCGGCTTGAGCGAAGGCTCCGCTAACCACTGCAACCATACTGACTGAACTTCACTCTTTGGAAGACCAACCGTTTCTCACTGCCGGGTTTTTGATGATATATGCATTTAAACCATCACCGGTATCTGCAAGACGTTTCATTTCGGAAATATGTAATTCACCAATTTTTGAAGCTCTGTATTCATATATACCGCCACGTTTAAAATACACTTTAATCCAATCATCTCCGTAATCATACGCAGATATTCCAGAATCACCATTAATATCTTTATAAATTTTCACTTATGCCTCCAAAAGAATAACTAATTTTCGATAGAAATCACTAACTTTCAATCTTGTACAGAGACCTTCAAAGGTCACTGTGCCTGATGCGTATGGCTATACATCAACTTACCAAAGCCGTTAATAGCTCTTGCAAACGCTGTGGAAGCTCATTCTCTTCTGCAAACTGCCCCAATGCAGCACCAAAAATTGGCTTTGTCATTTTTTTACCTCCCTGATTAAGTGATCGAATTCGCTCCGAAAACTTACACCCATCTCTTAGACATACAGTCTTTAATTCGTTTATAGCCTCGACTGTCCATGTATCCGGAGCTTTTCGACCAGAATCTTCGTGGTATTTAGCCCATACACGCTGTAGAACATCTGATTCAAAAGCATCCTCAAACTCTCTACTTCCAACTTGAAACTTATTAGCAGATGGAATTCCTATCGCATCAATAAGTTCCTGCAACTCTGGAGACGAATCATTATCACAAAGAATAAATATTCTTAGCGGATCATGCAGCTCAAGAATTGCCCTGGAAAATCCAACAATATTAGAAACACCATTAACATTAATGATCTTAACTAGGCCAGATGAAATCGTATGATTTGTTTTTTTAAAGTACTGATGTGGAAGGAATGCCTCTTCAGTTTGTCCCTCCACAATCACTATCTTTCGAGAAAAGAACAGATGAGTATTCTCAACTCCCAATGCCCTCAGTATTCTAGATGCGTTATGTGGATCAGCCGAGAGTCCCTTTAGCGAGGTCTTGCCATTTTCTCTAACAAGAAGTCTAACCTGGTTTGGTTTTACTGCATTGACTATGAAGGGAGAGTGAGTTGTAAGAATCACTTGGTTTCCAGCATCGGAAAAACTCTGAACAGTTTCTACTAATTCAAGCTGAGCACGGACATGTAGGTGCGTATCTGGCTCATCGAGCAAATAGATTGTTTGTTCGTCATTTGGGATTCTTGACTGCTCCTTTTTAAACTCAAGAAGGGCCATTGTCATTCGACGTTTTGTTCCATCACCCTTGTTATCGATTAATATTTCGCCCCCATTTTCAAGAAACTTAACTTTCGCATCAACATTAAGATCTCTTGCGTGAAATACTGGCTCAACTCTAACGTCGGTTAACTCAGGAAGAAAGATTTTTAGCTTGTCAATTATTCCCACCCCCCTAATCTGCATCGACACCTCGCTCGAATACTTCTCAAGGTGAGAACGAACAAATTCCTCAATAGAAGTTCCTTTATAAATCTCCTCCTTCCATATGCTTGCTTGTTTTTCCTTTAGAAAAACCTCCTTAAAAAAGGCAGAAACGTTCTCAAAGTGTTTCCCATCCAACTGGATATTATTGAATCTTGGGAATTTGGCACCTTCTATCGCATGATCGCCATCTGCAGTGAGACGCTCTATTAACTGCTCTCGAAGGTTTGCGATCACCGAATTCGACCTTACAGTTAAACCAAAAATTCCTGCTATTTCTCTAACAAAGCTTTGATTTACCTCATGCGTTAAATCGAAGTCTGCACCCCGAAGTCGCTTAAGAGTTCTTTCAATATACGCATCGGTTGGATGAGCCTGCATTGGCTCTTCCTCAACATTCGAATCACTCTTTCTATACTCCCTCCGAAAAACAAAATCGTCGATTTCGACGGAAATAACTATAGTATTTCGACCATGTGTGAAGTCGTCTGGCCCGACCGGACGTCCTTGTGTAATTACCTTTAGGCATTCGATTAAAGATGTCTTTCCAGCATCGTTTTCGCCGACAACAACCGTTAGTGCATCATCAAAGTGAATACACAATTCATCAAGTGACTTAAATCCTTGTACCTTAAGCTTTCTTAGTTTCACTCAGATCTCTCCATGATGCATAACAAACCAGATAAGTCACCCGCAGTATGCAGATTGGCTTAAGCACCGAGTTAAACCTAGCACAAGAAAACGACCATGACCACACAGGCCACGAAACTACGAAAAGAAGAGCTACTAGCGCTTTCTGTACAAGGTCTAGAGCCCAAAAGAGCACAAGCCTCAAAGCACCGTCAAAGCACATCCGCACGTTCCTTGATACGCCCCAGGCGAACAAGTCGTGCCGCAATTGCACCCCGAGTGCGTCCATGCTTTTTGGCAATGTCTTCAATGGGAATATTGGAATCAAAGAGCGCCAGCAGTTCTTTATCTTCATGCTCAGACCATGGACGACCTGCGTTATCTGGCAAAGCATTCGCACGCTCAAGGCGTTTCTGTTCACCCTCCAGCGCCTTAACAGCCACAAAAAGCGCACGAATGACTGAAGGGTAATTAAAAACGCTTTGCGCCTGCAATATTTCACCAGTTTCAGGATCAATACCATTGGCCAGTGATTCAACAATCTGCTTTGCTTCTGATGGTGACATGCGAGAAAATCCCTCTCAGCGACCCCAATAGTTTGATATCTCCAAGCACACGCTTCGTAACATCCTAATATCCATTGCAGTCAGCGTCTATCAGGGGAAATCACCCGTGTCTGATTTTTTAGACGATATGCCAGATAACTTTTATTAACTTTGAAATTTTTCCCCATGCATATACATTTGTCACACGTCATTCAAAAAATCATCAAAAAGGTTTATATGCACTGAGCAAATAAGGCTGCAGTCCACCATTATTTGTACCCCGTGGAGTAGCTGGTTCAATGCAGCATCTCAGCGGGTAAATGACTGCACTCGGGCAGCAACGAAGCTGTTGCTCCCATGGACAAAAAGCACAA